>CAMLRJ010000092.1 GCA_946482345.1 uncultured Cellvibrio sp. | reverse complement strand
ATTCCTGGCTTTCTTGTTCGTCAACAATATACAAACTGACTTCGGCATCATCAAGCTGTTGGCTTTTTAATGCCGCAACAATCCAGTCTTCACATTTTTCCTGTGAAGGTATGTGCTGGCTTTGACTGTTAATTTCAATGTCGATTTGGTAATTCATGATCAATCGGTTTTGGGCTGCTTTTGTTCAAAAGCTTCATAGGCTTCAACAATGCGCTGAACTATTGGATGTCGCACAACATCTTTTGATGTGAAATGGGTAAAGCTGATGCCTTTTACATTTTCCAGAACATCCATCGCATGGCGCAATCCTGAAGCCATGCCTCGTGGTAAATCAATTTGTGTTGGATCGCCGGTAATAACTGCAGTAGATCCGAAACCAATTCGCGTTAAAAACATTTTCATTTGTTCACGTGTAGTGTTCTGGCTTTCATCCAGAATAACAAAAGAATTGTTTAATGTGCGTCCGCGCATAAATGCCAGAGGTGCAACTTCAATAACCCCGCGCTCCATTAATTTGCCGACCGTTTCAAAACCCAGCATTTCAAACAGTGCATCGTAAAGTGGACGCAAATAAGGATCGACTTTTTGTGCCAGATCACCCGGCAAAAATCCCAACTTTTCGCCCGCTTCAACCGCAGGTCTTACTAATAAAATACGCTCGACTTCATTTTTGAGTAGTGCTTCAACTGCACAGGCAACGGCGAGATAAGTTTTACCTGTTCCCGCAGGGCCAATGCCAAAATTGATGTCGTGTTTTTGTACTGATTTAACGTAATTTTGTTGGTTTAAACCGCGAGGTTTGATAGTGCATTTTTTGGTGCGTATCAAGGTAATGCCACTGGAGTCATCTTGTTGGCTTGTCTGGTTGGGTGTATCCAATGCCAATTCGCCTTGCTCCGTCTGCGCCATCATTTGTTCTATACCGGATGTTTGCAATGCCAGATGAACTTCATCTGCTGTCAGTTCACCTTGCTCGGTAATTTTGTAAAGGCTGGATAATAATTCGCAAGTAATCAGTGTGGCTTCTTCTGATCCGCGAATTTCGAATTGACTCCCGCGATGGCGTATTTCTGTGCCCAGTCTTTCTTCAATTTGTCGCAGGTTTTGCCCAAGCTGTCCTGACAAGCTGGCGATGCGGCGGCTGTCATCAGGTTCCAACTTCAGTTGGCGTGTATAAGGCTCTGATAGGCTAAGGTGTGTGTTCAAAACAACAATCAATCTCTTTTTAACAAGTTGATGACAGACTAAACCATAAATCTTTCAAGATAAAGTTTCATTTTCTGCTTTTAACAAGGAAAATGTTCACTGCAACGGGAAATCATGGTAGTTTTTCACAGCTCGGGAGCCTGTGCTGCTCTATGATAAAAAATAAAACAGTGGTTTAACATTATCCGGGGGTTGGTTTGACTAAAATTCTTGTTGTTGATGACCATGATCTGGTACGTACAGGGATAATGCGCATGTTGGCTGACGTGGACGGTTTCCAGATAGTCGGCGAGGCTAAAAGTGGGGAAGATGCTGTTACCAAGGCGCGTATCCTCAAGCCTGAAGTCATACTGATGGACGTTAAAATGCCGGGTATGGGCGGTATAGAAGCCACCAAAAAATTACTCAATGTTAATCCCAACCTTAAAATAGTGGCAGTAACGGCTTGCGATGATGATTTGCATCCAACGCGATTAATGCAAGCTGGTGCTATGGGTTATGTCACTAAAGATGCTGATTTCAGTGAAATTGTGGACGCTATCAATAAAGTGGTTCGCGGTGATATGTACATGAGTGCGAGCATAGCCCAGCAGATGGCACTCAAAAACTTTTCTGGTTCTGCGCAAGAATCTCCTTTCCAAAAATTATCCCAGCGCGAATTACAGACCGCAATGCACATTGCCAATGGTAAAAAAGTGCAGGATATTGCCGACACTTTTTGTGTAAGCCCCAAGACAGTTAATTCTTATCGTTATCGTATCTTTGAAAAACTGGATATTAACAGTGATGTTGAATTGACCTTATTGGCCGTTAAATACAATTTGTTAGATCCAGAATCTGTTGTTTAATGTCTGACGATTTATTGCTTGATCCTTCCAAATCCGAATTTGATTCAGAGCGGTTTCTTGCCAGTACATCACAGCAACCTGGTGTGTACCAGATGTTTGCTGTTGATGGAAAAATTCTTTATGTTGGCAAAGCGAAAAATTTAAAAAAACGACTGGCCAGTTATTTTCGTGCCAGTGGATTAACCTCAAAAACCATGGCGCTGGTTTCGCGTATTGCCCGTATAGAAGTGACTATTACGCAAAGTGAAACCGAAGCGCTTATTCTTGAACATAATTTAATTAAGTCCAATCGCCCACCCTATAATATTTTATTGCGTGACGATAAATCCTATCCTTATATTTTTATATCCACCGGCGAGGATTTCCCGAGAATCGCATTTCATCGAGGTGCGAAAAAGAAATCGGGTGATTATTACGGGCCTTATCCCAATGTGTCTGCTGTTCGTGAAAGTTTGGCATTTTTGCAAAAGACATTCAAAGTCAGGCCATGTGAAGACAGTGTATTTCAAAATCGTACGAGACCTTGTTTGCAGTATCAAATCAAGCGTTGTACCGCCCCTTGTGTGAAGTTGATTTCTGTCGAAGATTACCAACGTGATATGCAACACGCCCGCATGTTATTAAGCGGGCAGAGTGATGAACTCATAAAAGAATTGGCCAATTCCATGGAGCGGGCAGCAGAAAATCTGGCATTTGAAAAAGCGGCAGAATGTCGCGACCAAATTACGGCATTACGTAATATCCAGTCGCAACAAGTGATTGAAGAGGGTCATGGCGATATTGATGTTATTGCAGTGGTGATGCGTTCAGGTGTTATTTGCGTACATATTTTATTTATTCGACAGGGGCGGATATTGGGTAGTCGCAGTTATTATCCTTCTGCAAGTTTGGCTGAAAATGAATCTGAATTGTTGTTGGAATTTATTGGCCAGTTTTATCTGACGCACCAGCATCGCGATTTTCCCCGTGAAATTATTCTGAGCCATTTGCTCAACATGGAAAGTGAAGATGTGTTGCAAAAAGCGTTACAGCAAATTGCCAATCGACAAATTCTAATTTCACATCAGGTGCGCAGTCACAGGGCAAGTTGGTTGCGTATGGCATTGGAAGCAGCGGAACAAAATTTGATTGCACATCTGCAGGCAAAACAAAATTCTTTATCGCGTTTTGCAGCTCTGCAAGAGGCATTGGGTCTTGAAGAAATGCCCGAGCGATTGGAATGTTTTGATATTAGCCACACAGGTGGCGAATTAACGGTAGCCAGTTGTGTGGTGTTTGATACTCGTGGGCCACTTAAATCGGATTATCGCCGCTTCAATATTGAAGGCATTACACCCGGAGATGATTATGCTGCTATGGAGCAAGCCTTGCATCGGCGTTACACCCGTTTGCAAAACGGTGAAGGAAAATTACCGGATATTTTATTGATCGACGGTGGCAAAGGTCAGCTGGGAATTGCCAAGCAAGTCATGGCCGATCTTGCTGTGCAGGATGTGTTGCTCATCGGAGTCGCCAAAGGTTCAACACGCAAAGCCGGGTTTGAAACCTTGATAGAAGGTGCGACTGACAAAGAAATTGTATTGTCAGGCGATTCGCCTGCATTGCATTTAATCCAGCATATTCGCGATGAATCGCACAGGTTTGCCATAACCGGGCATAAACAGCGTCGTGATAAAAAAAGGAATACATCCGGTTTGGAAGAAATTCCGGGCATTGGCCCCAAAAGACGCAGGGAATTATTGCGACACTTTGGTGGTTTGGCTGAAATCAAGAATGCCAGTGTTGCAGATCTCTCAAAAGTAGAAGGCATAAATGTCAATTTGGCGGAAGAGATATATGCTTTTTTTCACTGATGATTAATACAACTGACTTGCATTGATGCATGGTGTATCATCGCCGCCGTTTTTGACCCCATTGTTCGAGCCAGACGCATGACCTTAGCCAACCAACTGACATTATTGCGTATTTTGCTGATTCCCTTGTTCGTAGTGGTTTTTTATCTGCCTTTTTCCTGGGCTTATTTAGCCTGTGCGCTGATTTTTTCCCTGGCTGCTATTACCGATTGGGCTGATGGGTATGTGGCGCGCAAATACAATCAATCGACTCCTTTCGGTGCATTCCTCGATCCTGTCGCCGACAAACTCATGGTGGCAATTGCGCTGTTATTGCTGGTAAGTCTGCATCATGATTCAGCCTGGTTTGTTGTTGCAGCAGCGATTATCGTTGGTCGTGAAATTATTATTTCTGCTTTGCGTGAATGGATGGCCGAGTTGGGCCAGAGAGCCAGTGTTGCGGTTTCATTTATTGGCAAAATCAAAACTACTTTGCAGATGATTGCCATCATTGTGTTGTTATCCAATATCCAAATACTTCAGATCATCGGTTTTATCGCTTTGGCCGGCGCTGCTGTACTGACACTCTGGTCAATGGTGCTTTACCTCAAAGCCGCTGCGCCTTATATGCGCGCCAGTGTTGATAAAAAGTAAACGGCTTGATTGGCTTTTATCCAACTGTTCGAAAACTTTTTCCTAAGCCCAAGAAAAGGCTAGGATTTTCAAATCGACTTGGCTAGAATTGCCGCCCTCCCGACAGGGAGAGCAGTTTCAAAATGGCGCGATAGCAAAGCCCGAACGCGTTAGCGCGATCCAGGTAAAAAGAGCTCCGGCAGCGGAGCATAACCGCGGATCAAGGCAGTGAAATCGGTCATAGGATGATGTTGATTAACGGAATAAATTTTCAAAATGGCGCGATAGCAAAGCGGTTATGCTCCGGATTGCAAATCCGTTCAGCCCGGTTCGACTCCGGGTCGCGCCTCCAACTTCTTTTACGGACCGACGTAAAAGCACTCATGCCCGAGTGGTGAAATCGGTAGACACAACAGATTTAAAATCTGTCGCTCTTTTTGGGCGTGCCGGTTCAAGTCCGGCCTCGGGCACCATAATTCCTTCTGTATATTTCCTTGCTTGGCTGCTATTTGTAGCTTAATTCATTGGATATAACTTGGATCAAAACAAACCCCACCCTATCCCTCCCCCTTCGTAAGGGGAGGGGACTGGCTCCTCCCCCTTTCGGAGGGGGAGGTTGGGAGGGGGTGTGAGTTCTTGCCGAGCGGGGAGATCAGGAGGTTGTGAGTCACCCCTTCCGCGCACTCACCACATAATACCCAAACCGCCGCAAATTAAATCCCAAAGCAAAACCCCAAAGTGGTGCGTAGAGATGTGCCCAGTGATCAGGATTTTTATCATTCGTTAATATTAATTTTGATAAATATCGCAAACAGACCCAAGGCACAAATGCGGCTGACGGCAAAACGCGTAGCGTAATATTGTCGAATTGGATATCAGTAAAACCTTCTTCTTCTAATGCTTGCTTCACTTGATCGATATCACCGAACTGACCTAATGCCCAATTTTCGCAAGTTTTTCGGTAGCAGAGTTTTGATAATGCATTCATTTTTTCAGGGTGTTTTAACAGCGCATCGCAGATCACCAATTTGGCTCCGGGTTTTAACAGTCTGTGTGCTTCTTTTATCAAGCTGCGTTTGTCGGCTTCAACTGAATGGCATGCGCTTTCGATTGCATAGACTCCATCAAAAGTGGCATCGGCATAATGGGTGTTGTGATAGTCGGCTTGTTCAAAAATTAAATCTTTTCCTTCGGCCAAATCATATTTGATGGCTTCAGCTTCTTTTACTTGATTGGCGCAGAGCGTGATTGCTGTTACTTGTGCAACAGGTGGATGGTTCAGGCAATGTCTGGCGGTTGCGCCCAAACCGCAGCCCATATCCAACAGATGGTTGTCTGTTCCGGTTAATCCCAAGGCTTGATACACCCGATAATTGGTGCGTTGCAGCATGGCTTCAAGATCAAGCGGGTTCATTCCCCACTCATAGCAGCCGAAGTGCATATTCACTTGCGGACTCCAATCTTTATAGCCAGCAGTAGCACTGGTGTAGTAATTGATGATGCGTTGTTGATGGCTGGGTTCTTGAGTGCGAGTGGCCAGAGTTTCCTGATTGCCAAACAAAGTTGAAAGTCGCATGTGACACTCCTGATTTATTGATCTTGGTGTCAGTGTAGGTTGCACCGGGGTGATCATCTTCCTGATTGATAGTTTTGAAGCAGATTTATTTTCTGTCGATTAAAAACAATGACTTGGAGAATTCCTGATTTATCATTCTGGAATCAGAAAATGGGTTTTGAGGTTGAAGTGGGCATAACTTGATCAAAATTCTTTGATTTCGCAAATCAAGGACTCTATACTCCGCGAAAATTTTACTTTGAGAATGACATGACTTTTCTACAGTTAAAGCGCCGCAGTTTTTATATTGCAATCTCCGGGATATCACATCCACAGGAGGATTGCGCTCGCCTTTGATTGCCTGCTGGAAAAGTTCTGGTTGGCAATTTGCCTTCCAGCTTCAGTTTAGGTCCATTACATAAACAAGAACCCGGAAGGCCCAAAGGCTTTTCGGGTTTTTTTTGCCCGAAATTTTATTGTTTTTGGTGAGCATATTTATTGATATTCAAGAGGAATGACTAAATGAACTTAAACGAGGCTTAGATTAATTTTTTATAAATGACTAGCGTAATTTGACTGGTAGGGAAATTTTGAGTTCTTGTCAGACTTTCTCCGATGGCCCTTGCAAAAAATATTGCGTAAATTGGCGATAGGGATTTTTTCATCTTTTGGAAAATGCGTCGATATAACTGAATTGAATTTATATTGAAAACGGCTGAAAAATAAAACTTGCGATTATAAAAAGCAGGCGATATTGTTTAAAAACATTTTACGTACCAGTGAATCTGGAATTAACGAAAGAGAATTATGAACATACAAATCAAACATTATTTTGAGCATCGCATTTCTCCATCCAATGAGCTGTTGGTTGGAAAAATGCAATCCTGTGATAACACACCGCTGTGTTTGTTTCAGGATAGTCAATATGAAATGAGTTAACCCGCTTTCTGTTCGGAAGGCGGTGGCCTTCCGGTACTTTCTTTTGAAAACCCCGGTTGGCAGCAACCGGGGTTTTTATTTTTCGGATAAAAAATTTTTGTTTCCCGCAACTGGAGTTGCCTGGTGTGCAGGGGATGCACGGGAACAAAAATGCAAATTTTTTTAATTATGTCCCTGTAGTCTAGTGGTGAGGACGTCTGACTTTCTATCAGAAATCGCCGGTTCGAATCCGGCCAGGGATACCAAATAGGGTTCGTTAGCTTAGTCAGATTTAAAGCGCTCCGTTGTCAGCGGAATGATCGCGGGTTTGAATCCCGTACGAACCGCCAATTATGCGGTTGAATATTTAGCAGTGTGGTGTAAGTGGAAACACACGTGACTTTGACTCATGTATTTCAGGTTCGAGCCCTGACGCTGCTGCCAATCAATAGAGGACAAGTATATGTAGTAAGCGAACAGATTTGATTCGAGATAATGTTATTCATACAAACAAGAATATTTAGGGGTGACTGTAGCATAGCGGCAATGCGCCTGATTGTGAGTCAGACAGACATGGGTTCGAATCCCATTGGTCACCCCTAAGTATTTTTCAACGGAGGAGAATGCAATGCGTGTAGCAGTGAGTAAGCGTGGCAACTATCAGGCAGATATTTACTGTGCAGATAGCAACGCTGCCAAAAAGATCTTGAAAGAAAATCATATTTCTACATTGGCGGTGGATTTTTATTTAAAAGGTCGTGAGACAGGTAAAACAGTTCTCGAATGGGCAAGGGAAAAACAATTATTGCCACAATATGTGGTGATTACGGAAAGTGATCGCACCAAACGAGTGGTATTGGCTTTATTGCTGACCAAAAGTGGTTATTCCACTGTTGATGGTTCGAATTTCATAAAATATTAAATAAATCGTCGTGGTTATTCTACTGATCGGGTGCTAGTGTATAAGTAGATGTTGCTTTTGCAAAAACGGCTTTCCAGGTATCCGGTTATTGCACCGGATACCAGATCCATGACTGTTAATTTTTTATGTTATCTGAGTGATGGGTTGAATTTTGTTTTTAGTAAAAACGATGGAGGCGAGATGGGCAAAGTACTACGATTGGATCTTTCAGGAACCCCCACTTCATGGTTATCGCGTGAAGAAGCGGCGGTACTCTATGTAAAGGATATGGTGCAATGGGAATTGGGAAAAAAGCGACTCGTTATGTTAGGTGGATTTAATCGCTTGAGCGGCGAACAATCGATTTTGCAAATCAGTCCTGTGATTGCAACAAAAGGTGATTTGCGCCATCGATGTTTGACCTTCGGCTTTAATAATCGCATGTTGTTTCGTCGCGATAATTATCAGTGTATGTATTGCGGTATCAAACATACACAGATGGATTTAACGCGGGATCATATTGTGCCCCGATCAAAAGGTGGACGTGATACCTGGGAAAATGTTGTGGCTGCCTGTCACAGGTGCAACCACTTCAAAGCTGACCGAACGCCTGAAGATGCTGGCATGGAATTGTTGGCTGTACCATTCAAGCCCAATCTTTTTGAATCGATGTTTCTTGCACAGCACTTGGTTCTGGAAGATCAAATGGAATATCTGGAAAAACAGTTTTCAGGAAAAAGGATTTGGAACGCGGCCTAGGATGGCCGTTGATTCCCTGTGTCCCACAAAATTTTGCGTTGACTCCAAGATTTTCAGCTTCCATATCTTGTGCTATGGTTGAGAAATCTTAATCACCAGGGAGTCGAACATGTCCAACTATATCTTCGGTAAAAAACAACCTCCTCATAAACGTTGGGCTGTAGCTTGGTACAACCCTTTTGTGTTGTATCGTTCAGTGAAGGAAATGATGTCCACCAGTGATCAGATTCGAAATTTGGATCGGCGTGAAATGTATGCGCCGGAATTGAAATTGATTACGGTTGCAGAAGAAAAACGTGAGAGTGATTTCTGGTGGGATTTTGTCTCAGATACAGGTGATAGCGGTAATGCCACTTTTACCGTTGCGCGTGAAATGCAAAAAGATGTTCTTACGCGTGCTGTGTGTTCGGATGTTGAGGTAAAAGAGTCGCTGCCTGAAAAATTTCCGTCTGGTGAATTATTGGTGCTGGGTGGTGATTTGGCTTATCCCGGTGCGAGTGTTGAAGAATATCAATATCGATTGACAGAAATGTGGGTGGCTTCCAGTTCCAATCCGAATGTGCAACGTGATCGCGATACCTTAAAACCTTCGTTGGTGATTCCGCAGAATCATGATTGGTTTGATAATATTTCTACCTTCACCCGTTATTTTGTGGATACCCGCCGTGAAGAAGAGGGATTTAAATTATTGTCGGCGGAAACTGAACCCGATGTTACCCCTTTGGGTACTCGCAAATTACAAAAGCAAAGTTATTTTGCAGCACGTTTACCGAATAATTGGATTATTTTGGGTTTTGATTTTGCGCTGGTGGGTGATATTGATCGTCAACAATTTGCGGCTTTTTATAAATTATTTAACAGCGGACAAATTACTCAAGATGATA
>CAMLRJ010000091.1 GCA_946482345.1 uncultured Cellvibrio sp. | reverse complement strand
CAGAACCGGCTGACCTTTAAAAACCCCGTCCTGAGTTCCTCGATTAATAATGACTTGATGACTCAAAGGGTTAGGCGAAACCCCAATCAATTCAGCAATCACCACCGTTTCCTGCAGTAAATTACTGGCATTCAGCAGTTGTCGTAAACGTACGTTTTCCGCAGCCAAAGCTGCCATTTGCTGGGATTTTCGTTGCAGAATCAGCACCTGGGCATTCAGTGCTTCATTTTGGGATTGCAGATCTTCGGGAGAATCGGTCGCATTATCGACCCAATGACCAACACGCCTGGGGATATCGGTCACCTTGTAGAAAGGCGTGATCAATGGGCTTAATTTCTCTCTCACTATGTCCAGCTTGTCCGTGTATAAACTCACGACAACCAGCCCTACCATGATCACAATCAGGATAAATGCACGGCTGGTAGCAGAGGATCCACGACTAAAGAGCGGTTTGATAGCAAAGCCCTCTTTTTAAATCAGGACGAGAGCAGATCGATATTGCGTTTATCCGTCATTTCAAGCGCCATACCACCACCACGAGCCACACAGGTCAGCGGGTCTTCTGCCACTATAAATGGCAGACCGGTTTCATTGGCTAACAGACGATCCAAGTCACGCAAAAGCGCACCACCGCCCGTCAATACCACACCGCTTTCGGCGATATCGGAAGCCAACTCTGGAGGTGATTGCTCCAGCGCACTTTTCACGGCCTGAACAATTCCGGCCAAAGGTTCTTGCAGAGCTTCCAGCACTTCATCACTGGTCAGGGTAAAGCTGCGTGGCACACCTTCCGCCAGGTTGCGACCGCGCACATCAATTTCACGAATCTCACTGCCCGCAAAGGCGCAACCAATTTCTTGTTTGATACGCTCGGCAGTCGCTTCACCAATGACGCTGCCGTAATTGCGACGAACATAGTTGACAATGGCTTCATCAAAACGGTCACCACCGATACGAACAGAATCGGAATAAACCACACCATTCAATGAAATAACCGCAATTTCAGTGGTACCACCACCAATATCCACCACCATGGAACCACTGGCTTCGGATACTTTTAATCCAGCACCGATTGCTGCTGCCATTGGCTCATCAATCAACCGTACTTCGCGCGCGCCAGCACCTAATGCCGATTCACGAATCGCACGTTTTTCAACTTCGGTAGATAAACAGGGAACACTGACAAGAACACGTGGAGATGGGTTGAACCAGGAATTTTCATGCACTTTGCGGATGAAGTGTTGCAGCATTTTTTCAGTCACCTGGAAGTCGGCAATTACGCCATCTTTCAACGGACGAATAGCTGTAATGTTACCGGGTGTACGACCTAACATTCGTTTGGCCTCAACTCCCACAGCTTCGACAATTTTGGTGCCATTGTGATGACGAATGGCAACCACGGATGGCTCGTTAAGGACGATGCCACGACCGCGAACATAAATCAGTGTATTCGCAGTACCCAGATCAATCGATAAGTCGTTGGAAAATGCTCCACGCAGAAGTTTTAACATGACAGGAAAGGACCTTAAAAATTAGGTTGGATCAACATTAAAAATAAGCCGCGCAGTATATGTGAAAAAGCCCAAATTAGCTGCGCGATTTTTTATTGCCTGCACTCTAACAATCACAGGGATTCAGAGCAAGGCGCAAGTGTGATACCTTGTGCGCCTTTTTTAACTTATCTCTTTTAACTTCTCCCTCTGTTCGGAGCACTGCGAATGGCAATTCAATCGTCTGACATCGCTAAACTGGCAAAGTTAGCCCGCATCGAAATAAATGATGCCGCTGCTCAGGAAGCAGCCAAAAGTATTTCTGATGTTTTAGCCTTGGTCGATCAGCTTCAAGCGATTAATACCGATGGCGTTTTACCCATGGCGCACCCTCTCGATGCTGTACAAAAATTGCGCCCCGATGTGATCAGTGAAACCAATCAACGCGAAGCTTTTCAAGCCATAGCACCGGCGACCCAAGACGGTTTGTATTTGGTGCCTAAAGTAATCGAGTAATCGACCGGTTTTGTAGGGCGGGTCAAGACCCGCCATTTCGTTGTTTGATTTTATAGAAGTTATTCGCAAGTTCCCGCGGGTCTAGACCCGCCCTACACAGATAACTTTTCAAGATTGATTTTGAAATTTTAGGAAACCTGAATGCATCAATTCACCATTGCCGAGCTGATAAAAGGTCTACGCAACAAAGATTTTTCCAGCGCCGAAGTCACACAACATTATCTGGATCGCATCGCGCGTCTTGATAAAACCTACAATTCATACATCACAGTAACCAACGAGATTGCATTGCAACAAGCTGCTGCTGCGGATAAACGTTTGGCAGCTGGCAATGCACCCGCACTTTGCGGTGTGCCGATTGCACACAAAGATATTTTTTGTACCACCGGCGTTCGCACGTCTTGCGCATCAAAAATGCTCGATAAATTTATTGCACCTTACAATGCAACTATCGTCGAAAATTATTTAACTTCCGGCGTAGTCATGTTGGGTAAAACCAATATGGATGAATTTGCGATGGGTTCATCTAACGAAACCAGCTGGTACGGTCCGGTAAAAAATCCCTGGGCAATTGATTGTGTTCCTGGTGGATCTTCCGGTGGTTCAGCAGCAGCCGTCGCCGCACATTTAGCACCAGCAGCCACTGCTTCTGATACTGGCGGCTCAATTCGTCAACCCGCTGCTTTATGTGGATTAACCGGAATTAAACCCACTTATGGTCGCGTGTCGCGTTGGGGCATGATTGCGTTTGCTTCCAGTTTGGATCAAGCAGGAATTTTATCGCGTACCGCAGAAGACGCCGCGATTTTGTTAAACGATATGGCGAGTTACGACACAAAAGATTCCACTTGTGTTGAACGCGATGTACCGGATTACACCGCTGATTTAAACAAATCGTTAAACGGTTTACGCATTGGCGTACCCAAAGAATATTTCGGTGAAGGATTAAATCCAAAAACTGCGGCATTAATTGAAGACGCAATCAAAGTTTATGAAAAACTCGGCGCAACTATTCATAGCGTCAGTTTGCCGCACACACATCTTTCTGTTCCTGCTTATTACGTGATTGCACCGGCAGAATGTTCTGCCAACTTGTCGCGTTTTGATGGTGTGCGTTACGGTCATCGCTGTGAAAATCCACAAGATTTAAATGATCTCTATATGCGTTCACGCAGTGAAGGTTTTGGTGCAGAAGTGAAGCGCCGTATTCTTGTTGGTACTTACGCTTTGTCTGCGGGTTATTACGATGCCTATTACAGCAAAGCACAAAAAATTCGTCGCTTGATCAAACAGGATTTTGTTGAAGCTTTCAAAACAGTTGATGTGATTCTCGGCCCAACATCGCCATCACCCGCATTCCAGTTTGGATCAAAGACCAAAGATCCGGTGGCTATGTATTTGGAAGATATTTACACCATCGCCACTAACCTTGCTGGTTTACCGGGCCTTTCAATTCCATGTGGATTGGTGGATAACAAGCCGGTTGGTTTGCAATTGATTGGTAATTTTTTTGCGGAATCGCAATTGTTAAATGTTGCGCATCAATTTCAGCAAGCAACCGAATTCCATAAACAAACAGCACCGAATATTGAATAGAAATATGTTGTAGGGCGGGTCGAGACCCGCGTAATACAATGTTGGCAAAAACACGGCGGGTCATGACCCGCCCTACATAACGATCGAGATGATTCTTATGCAATGGGAAACTGTAATCGGGTTGGAAGTTCACGTACAACTCGCGACCAAAACCAAAATTTTCTCCGGCGCCAGCACTGCATTTGGTGCTGAGCCTAACACTCAAGCTTGCGCAATTGATTTGGCATTGCCTGGCACATTGCCAACACCTAATGCCGAAGCCTTTCGTTTTGCCACCATGTTTGGTTTGGCAGTGAATGCAGAAATCGGCAAGCGTTCAGTCTTTGAACGTAAAAATTATTTTTATCCAGATTTGCCCAAAGGTTATCAAACTACGCAATTGGCAGAGCCGATTGTTGGCGCCGGTTATGTTGATCTCGAACTCGAAGGCGGTCGCAGCAAACGTGTTCGCATTCACCACGCACATCTGGAAGAAGATGCGGGCAAATCCTTGCACGAAGATTTTGCCGGCATGAGTGGAATCGATTTAAACCGCGCAGGCACACCCTTAATCGAAGTAGTCACCGAGCCCGATATGCGCAGTGCAGAGGAAGCGGTTGCTTTCGCCAAAAAATTGCACTCAATTGTCACTTCGCTTGAAATTTGCGATGGTGAAATGTCGCAAGGTTCAATGCGTTTTGACGTGAATATTTCGGTAAGACCAAAAGGTCAGGAAAAACTCGGCACCCGCACCGAAACCAAAAACCTCAACTCGTTTAAATTTATGGAAGAGGCGATTGAATTGGAGGTTGAAAGACAAATCGAAGTTTTGGAAGATGGCGGAAAGATTATTCAGGAAACTCGCTTGTACAACGGCGACACCAAAAAAGCCCGCAGCATGCGCAGTAAAGAAGACAGCAACGATTACCGCTACTTCCCCTGCCCTGATTTATTGCCTGTGATTCTGGATGACGAGTATATCGAATCTGTTCGCAAACAAATGCCAGAATTGCCCGAAGCCAAACGTGTTCGTTTTGTTGAGCAATACGGTTTAAGTGAATACGATGCGGGTCAGTTATCTGCTGATAAAAACATTGCAGCATTTTTTGAAAAAACTGCACAGATTTCACAAGACGCCAAATTATCCGCTAACTGGGTGCTGGGTGATCTTGCTGCCTATTTAAATAAAACCGAACAAACCATTATTCAATCGCCTATCACGCCTGATCTGCTCGCAGGCTTGATTAAATGTTTGAAAGACGGAACTACTACCAGCAAATTGGCAAAACAAGTATTTGAAGCCATGTGCAACGGCGAAGGCGACGCCATCACCATCATCGAAGCCAAAGGACTCAAACCGGTTTCTGACACAGGCGCACTGGAAAAAATGATTGATGAGGTCATAGCGAAAAACCCACAACAAGTGGAAAACTATCGCAGCGCAGACGAAAGCAAACGTCCAAAAATGCTGGGATTCTTTGTTGGACAGGTAATGAAAGCCAGCCAGGGTCAAGCCAATCCGCAGGCGTTGAATGAATTGTTGTTGAAAAAGTTGAATGGGTAAAACAAACCCCCTCCTAACCTCCCCCATCGTAAGGGGGAGGAACTTTACTCCCTTCTTAATTTTAGATACGGAGTGAAATCTGTCCCCTCCCCTTACGAAGGGGAGGGTTAGGGTGGGGTTTGTTTTCAGAACAAATTAATCGAATAGAGATCCAAAAATGAGCCTACGCAAAGACAAAGAAAAAGTTCTCGGTGAAACTTTTACCGAAGAGAAGATCAAAGTGTTTTTTGATTACACGCCGCCAGCAGGTGTTAACGGTGATTATCATCTGTTGGAAAAAGCCTATCGCGGTATGCGCGGCGAAAACTTCGCTACTTTTTTGCAAATGTTTATCGCCGAAGGCAAGGATATCAATGCAATAGGGCCAGAAGGAAAAACTTTATTGCAAGTGATCAAAACCCATCGTAACGGTGAAGAATATGCGATTGCATTGGAAGCGGTTGGCGCGAAATAGTTAACACGATTGCAGGCATGTGTGCCTGCAATTATCTTCAATCCAATTCCACAAAATTGGTGCGATTTCTGCCCTGATATTTTGATAAATAAAGGGCATTGTCAATTTTGCGGTACATGAAATCAGAGTTGATTGGCGACGAAGTAATACCAAAACCGCAAGAAACAGTAACCCGGTTAAATGGCTGGTTCGCTGTGTGTGGAATTGCCAGTGACTCTATTGATTGCCGGATATTCTCAATCATAGCCAGCATATCTTCGGGGTTGCGCCCGACGATTTTTATAAAAAATTCTTCGCCCCCAACTCTGAATCCAACATCACTGGAGCGCTGTAGCAAATCATTAAGTACATCACCTATGGACCGCAATACATCGTCACCCGCAGCATGGCCATAGGTATCATTGAATAATTTGAAATGATCTATATCCATCAATGCAACGCCCACCAATGCATCAGGAGATGCCTGATCCGTCAGTGATGCAAAATGCAATTCAAAGGTGTTGCGATTCCATAGCCCGGTCATGGAATCAATATGACTGTACTTGGCATCCGTGATATCCGTAAAAATCCACAAACGTATTTGCCCGTGATCGGCATCATCAAACGCCGTAGTGCGACGGCGAAAAACCCTGCCGTCCTTGAGTAAAATTTCATCCTCTACTTTTTTATCGGTTAGATGTAACTTCTCAATTAGCTCTACAAATCCCGTGGGATCAATGACTTTTTCCAATGCATAACGCATGATTGCAGGGCCCTCTTCCTGCAAATTCACATCCAATGGAATACCCCACAATTCACGAAATCTGATATTGGTGTACAACATTTTGCGCTGATCTGTGACAATAAGAACACCGTCGGGAAGAGCATCCAATACACTTGTAAGCAAGTGATTTGAAATTGAAAGAATACTCATAGTTGCTATGTGATCCCACACTAAATGACCTGATCGAATTGAGCCGATTATAATCAAACCGACTGTAGAACAAACAGCACTTCAATGCTAAATTCAGAAGTCGATCTGAAACACTTACAAATTTATGACAAATTACCGTTCTTCAAACATGACTCTGACTGTAAGTTTAATATCGATATTGATATTGCTGCTGTCCTTTCTTGACCCACAACAATTTCAACAACTGACTACCTATCCCGGAATACTGGAAAATCGGGAGTATTGGCGATGGCTAAGCTGTAATTTTGTCCATTTTGGATGGATGCACAGCTTAATGAATCTGATTGGTTTTTTATTAGCATCTCTGATTCTTTTTTATTTTTTTCCTGTGAAAAAATTTTTATTACTGCTGTTATTCTGCTGTTTAATCGTCGGCATTGGCATCTCCGTTATCAGCCCCGAAATGCAATACGCCGGATTCTCAGGCACTATTCATGGACTATTAATCGCTGGATGTTTTTATGCAACAGAACATCCCGTCTGGAAAAGAGTTGTGGTGTTCATTGGTGTAGTAGTAAAAATTATTGACGAACAATTCTTTACGCATGATCTCAATCCCATGCACAATTTCCTACCTGTTCCCGTCGCAATTGATGCGCATTTATTAGGTGCACTTGCAGGCTTATCTTTTGTTTTTCTGGATAAGATTCTGCAACAATTGAAATTATTAAATCAAAGATAAGGAGTCAACCATATGAAAGGTTCACCGGAACAAGCGTTAGAGTATTTTGTTGAGGGTGCAAAAATTATTTTCAACCCCGGATTCCGTCGATTTATTTTTATTCCCCTTTGCGTCAATTTGCTGATATTTGTCGGACTCACATTTGCTTTTTACTACAAATTTAAAGACTTTATTGATTACGTTCTGGAAGCACTTCCATTTTGGCTGGACTGGTTGATCTGGTTAATTTGGCCACTGGCGGTATTTTTATTCTTGATGGCATATGGATATAGCTTCAACATCATCACCAATATCATTGCAGCACCTTTTTATGGATTACTTGCTGAAAAAATTGAAACTCACATCACTGGAAATACATTACCGGAAGAACCCTGGGGACAACTGATTCCACGTACATTTCAGCGCGAACTGGTCAAGTTATTTTATTTTATAACACGAGGAATATTAATATTGATTCTGGTAATCGGTTGCTTTTTTATTCCAGGATTAAATTTTTTAGTGGTTATTCTGGGCGGGATATGGAGCTGTTGGTGCATGGCTGCCCAGTACTCTGATTACCCGGCAGATAATCACCAACTTAGTTTTCAGGAACTACGCAACAGATTAAATCAAATGCCACTCACCAGTTATTCTTATGGTGGCATTATTTTGTTGGGCAGCATGGTTCCTGTGTTGAATATTATTGTCACTCCTATTGGCGTAGCAGGTGCAACTGTGATGTGGGTAAAGGAATTACGTTTTCTGGGAAAACCACCAGCGAACCATCAATAAAAACTGGAACGCAGTTGCATAAAGATTCAATCAAACCCGTATTTTATTTGGCTTTCGATGTGTATTTACCCGTAGACTCACGCACCACAATAATCGAACTCAGAATACTTGCGGGCAATTGCACATCCTTACCCTTGATTTGCTTTAACAAAAGATCAGTGGCCTTTTTCGCCATATGACGAATCGGCTGACGAATAGTTGTTAATGCAGGCCAAAGTTGATGGGCAACCGGTGTATCATCAAAACCACACACAGAAATTTGTTGTGGAATTTTTAAACCTGACTGATGAGCCACCATAATAACGCCCGCTGCCATATTATCGGTTGCCGCAAAAATTGCCGACGGTCTTTGTTCAAGCAACAACAAACGTTTGGCCGCTGCCTCACCCGATTCAAAGGTATTATCACCTTGTTCAATTAAATTTTTATCAATAGCAATTTGATTTTCAATTAACGCCGCTTTGTATCCCTCCAATCGCAGAGAAATTGCATGGTGATCTGGATGCCCGGCAATAAAACCAATTCGGGTGTGCCCCAATGCAATCAGCTGGCAGGTCATATCGTAAGATGACTCCTGATCATTGGTTTCAACGTAGGGTGTAAATGATTTATTTTCTGTAGGAGCGACCCTCACTACCGGAATATTTAATTTTCGCAGACTGTTAATCACCCCCATATGATCAGATATAGGCGGTGTCAACATCACCCCATCAATGCGTTTTTCCAAAATAAAATCGGTAATATCTTTTACTAAATTTTTGTCCCTATAAATTGCGGGGTGCACAACCAATTCGTAGCTTTGCGGACGACAAACCTCCAAAATACCTTCCTGCAACTCCAACACGTAATGGTCGCTGGGGCTGCCATAAACCAAGGCCAATACAAATGATTTATTTCCAGCAAGGCTGCGCGCTGAAAGATTGGGCCGATAATTTAATGTTGCAATCGCCGCCTCTACTTTTTCACGCGTGCCGGAACGTACATTAGGCTCATTATTGACTACGCGGGAAACCGTCTTTATCGACACACCTGCCAGTTCTGCCACATCATCTATAGTTGCTTTAACCATTTCATTTGCCAATTTTGTTAATAATTCGAAAAACAAAACACAAGAGATCAGCCAACTTCATTAACGATCTTTATTCCAGCGATCAAATCGCTGTTGATCTTTTGCTTTACTTTCCACCCAGATATCACCGGCCCCGGTAATTTCTTTTTTCCAAAAAGGCGCATGGGTTTTCAAGTAATCCATAATAAATTCTGTAGCACTAAAAGCCTCTTCACGATGCACGCTTGTCACACCGACAAATACTATCTGCTCATAAGAATTTATCCTGCCAATTCGATGTACTATCCTGGCCGCATTAATACTAAAGCGCAGGGCAGCTTGTTGAAGAATAGATTCCAAAGCTGACTCTGTCATCCCCGGGTAATGCTCAATCTGCAAACCCAATATTTTCTTATCCGCTGCAACATCCCTCACTCGCCCGACAAATGTGACTATCGCACCGGAGAGCTCATCCTGTTCAAGCAATTGTTGATA
>CAMLRJ010000090.1 GCA_946482345.1 uncultured Cellvibrio sp. | reverse complement strand
AAGGTAATAACCCAAATTGGAAACCAATTGCAAAATACCAAAAGCAAAAAGAGCAGAGGACAGGCGAACATACATCATAATAAATCCGCCCAACATGGCGCCAACTATAGTGGCCAACAAGCCAATTGTTTTACTCGCCAATCCGACTTCGATTGCTTCAAACCCCATTCCGCGCATTAAAAAAGCAGTGGTAAGACTCATGGCAAATGCATCACCAATTTTGTAGAGCACAATCATTAACAGAAAAATGACTGCACTTTTTTGACTGAAGAAACTGTCAAATGACGAATTTAAAGTGGCGAACCCGATTTTACGTGCAAGTAATAATCCCAAGCCCAATGCACAGGACACTTGCGTTAATACAAAAAATAATCTTTCCCAATTATTGGTGCTGTCGGAATCAATGTGCAAAGCGGTGAGAATCAATTCGCTGGAGTAGTAACCCACGAACACACCCAGTAATAACATGAAGAAGCCAATCAATTCCCGTTTGGGATCAGATGCCAGTGGTTTGAAATCAGCATGAATACCTGGCAACAGAAAAAAACTCAGTACACCAGTGGACAACATCACCAGCGCCATAATCAGATAAACTTGGGGCCAACTTCCCCACTGTTGCGCCCAAATAAAGGTGATACCACCAGAAATAACAATCGCCACTCTGTAACCCAACACAGTAAAAGACGAACCCAATCCCCTTTCATTCGGTGGCAATAAATCTGCGCGGTAAGCATCTATCACCACATCCAGCGATGCAGAAGAAAATGCTACACATAAAGCCAGAGCACCGAAAATGTGTGTTGAATTGGTTGGCGAGGTATTGGATAAAAAAAACAAACCCAGAGCGATAAGAAATTGTACCAACACAATCCAACCTCGTCGTCGTCCTAACAGCGGAGGTTCGAATCTATCCATTAAAGGTGCCCACAAAAATTTAAAGGTGTAGGGCAATGCAACCAAACCTAAAAAACCAATCGTAGTAAGATCCATTCCTTCCATAGTTAACCAGGCCTGCATAGCGCCAGCGGTCAAGGCTAATGGAATGCCTGATGCAAATCCTAAAAACAGAACGATGAATAGACGATAGGCGGGGGTGTTCAGGATGGTGTTCAAGGATGAAATTTTCTCAAATGGATTTGGTGTACCCTCACCCTAGCCCTCTCCCTGAGGGAGAGGGGACTGAAATCACTTCGTAGTTAATTAATCAGGGAGTCTATCCCCTCTCCCTCTGGGAGAGGGTTAGGGTGAGGGTGAGGGCTAATCTCTAAAATTATTAAACTGCATCGGCATTCCCAATTCCGCCGCACGCAACGCTGCGATGCACTCTTGCAAATCATCGCGTTTTTTTCCTGTCACACGAACTTGTTCGCCTTGAATACTGGCTTGGACTTTCAGCTTTTTATCTTTCACCAATGCAACGATTTTTTTCGCAAGATCTTTATCAATTCCAGTGCGAACTTTTATTTCACGCTTCACTTGCTTACCTGAACTTTTTACCGGACCTATTTCCAGACAACTGACATCGATACCATTTTTCGCCATTGCCGGTCTCAGTACATCCAATATTTGATCGAGCTGCATTTCTGAATCGGCAGTAATAGTGAGTTCATATTCCTTAAGTTCAAATTTAGCGTTTACACCTTTAAAATCAAAACGGTTGGTAATCACTCGCTCTGCCTGATCAACAGAATTGGTCAGTGCGTGTTTATCAACTTCAGAAACCACGTCAAACGATGGCATAACAAAACCTCAATCCTAAAAATAACAATCAAGCAATAAACCGTAACGCAATAAACAACAGTTACGCGATAAACAAAGTTGCGAAAGCAACGGCACAAATCCAGAACAACAGTGAACGTGTATATAAAGGCATACTGGATTTCACTAATGCAAATGAATAGGCCGGTTCAATCTGGGTGGTAATCACTGTGCCGGTTAAATCCTCAATCACATCGACACTGTCTTCACTGAGAGGCGAAGGATTAACGTCAGAAGCAGTAGTGTCTGTTGATTTATCAACTTTATGATTGATGGAAGCGTCAATATTTGCACCTAATGCACCACGCAAACAGGCATTCAATATTTCCATGGATGATTTATCCATATCCAACATATTTTCGCGCAGAGGCGTGGTATCAAAATTCCCCACCAGAGCCCAGGTTATGCCCATCAATCGAACCGAGGGTAATTCAAGCAACCATAACCAGCGCGATGCCAACTGTGCTTGCTGTGAGTCGGTTTCATTTATTTCGCGATAAAGCACACTCAATCGGTACAAGAGTGCGCCCAGAGCACCTGCAATAAAAAACCAGAACAAAACTGCAAAGGTTCTTTCAAATCCGCGATAAGCAATCACTTTCAATGCTTCGGTATGCAAGGCTCGCCAATCACCGACATCTGCACTTTGCGGATCAGCTGCGGCGTTACCGCGCATATCATCAACCCAACGACTGGCAGCGACTGTGTCACCGCGTTGAACAATATCAATGTAAGCTTGAACTTCTGCGACAAAATCACTGCGGCCTATGCAATAAAGTAATACCGGAAGATTAATCAGAATCAGCCAACCGGAATTAAATACCTGCACCACAAAAATGATAATCAAGGCCAGAACGACACAGGGAATCAGCAACGAAAGTGATATACCGGCTATAGGATTGGCTGCAACACCGGGAATTTGTTGTAACCGCAATACCAACCCGCGATACCAACCGTCCCAATGCATAAATTGTGCAGTGCCCAACCAATAAACAATACCAAGTGCAAGGATCAAACTGAGAAAAGTCATAGTGAATCTGATTCCTTAATCAGGGAAAAATAATAAATCCAATCAAAGGCCTGGCCTGGATCTGTTTTCCGACCTGGAGCAATCTGATCGTGCCCCGTAATTCGATCAGGCGATAGTTTAGGATAATTTGCTAGCAACTGGCGAGTGACTTTCGCCAGAGATTGATATTGAAATTCGCTATAGGCTTGGTCATCGGTTCCTTCCAGTTCAATACCAATACTGAAATTATTGCAATCTTCAACGCCCTGATAAGCAGATTTGCCTGCATGCCACGCCCTGTCATCAAAACTGACAAATTGGGTGATCACACCGAAACGATCAATCAATAAATGCGAAGAAACCCTCACATCTGCAATAGTTTCAAAATAAGTATCCCAGGCTGGGTCCAATCGGTTCTGAAAAAAATCTTCAATAAATCCACCACCGAATTTTCCCGGCGGCAAGCTGATGTTATGAATCACCAGTAAACTGATTTCTGTTGCATCAGGACGCTGATTAAAATTGGGCGATTCGCAAATAATCGCCTCATTCAACCATCCATCAATAATTTTCATCAGGCGGGCACCGTTCTGTCTGCAGCCCAGAGGCGCAAACGAGCGATCTGTTCTGCCATCACAACAGACAAGGGACTGGTATTGGCTAATTCTGTCATCAACATAGACATATCCAGAGATTTTTCAGCAGCACTGGCTGCATAGAGTGCACTGACAATTGCCTGTTCAATTTCCGACCCGGAAAAACCATCGCTGGCAATTGCCAATTCCGTCAAATTAAATTGTTCAACCGCACAATTTCGTTTACGCAAATGAATCGAAAAAATATCTTCACGAACAACGGCATCAGGTAAATCGACAAAAAAGATTTCATCCAATCGACCTTTGCGAATCAATTCCGGTGGCAAACGTGTAATGTCATTACTGGTCGCCACAATAAATACTCGCGTTTTACGTTCCGCCATCCAGGTTAATAATGTACCCAGCAAACGTTGCGACACACCATTGTCATGACCATCTTGTGCCATACCCTTTTCGATTTCATCCAACCATAACACACAGGGCGACATTGCATCAGCCAGCTTTAAGGCTTCGCGTAAATTGCGCTCCGTTTCACCGTGAAATTTATTGTAGAGTGCACCTACATCCATGCGCATTAAAGGCAATCCCCATAAGCCTGCAACCGCTTTTGCAGCAAGACTTTTTCCGCCACCCTGAACACCCAATAATAAAATACCCCTGGGCCGGTCGATTGTTGATTCTTCAACACTGAACGCTCCCTGACGAGTAGCCAACCAACGTTTTAGATTATGTAAACCACCAATATCAGCAAAACTTTCGGTTTGTTGTTCAAAGTGAATCATGCCCTCCATATCCAGCAGCGCAAATTTGATTTTATTAATTTTGGGCAAATCTGCTTCAGTCAGCGATCCATCATCCCAAATCGCATGGCGCACCAAACGACGAATATCACTCACACACAATCCCTGCAAATTATTCACCAATTTTTTCAGTGTGATGTTGTCCGTTTTAACACGAATACCTTGATGCCTGTCTGACCACTCCTTGGCTTCTTCGCGCACGATTTCCATAATCAAATCATCATCCGGCAATGCCAGGCTATAAGTCGCACTGTAACGCGACAACTCGGCAGGCAAGTCCAGTTGATAACTTAACAGAACCAATGTGTGTGGAACCGCAAAATGATTCAGAGCAATATCTTTTAACAAACGCACAACACGTGGTTGATCGACCAGAAAAGAATGAAAATCACATAGAGCAAAAATCGCCGGTTTTTGCATCTGTTTAATTTGTCGCAACATATTTTCCGGCAATACGGCTTCGGGCTCAGCCATACCCGTTTCTTTTGGCATGAGTTGCAACCCCCGACTGGCCCGGGTCAAACCATCGGTAATTGACCAACGATACAAATCTTTGCCCTTCTGATCCGCTACTTTATGCAAAACCTCCAACGCTTTTTTTTCTTCGTAAGTTTCAATCACCAGCAATGGAATACGCGTATCCAGAAGATATTTAATTTCGTTAACGTCTTGCATATTTATTTATTTTTCCTGAATTTATTTACCTCTTGGAAGAGGATGTTTTTATTCAATCTTAATTTTCTTTTTCAGGCGAATATCGTTACTCGACGCGCCCACTTGAATTTCATAATCACCCGGCCTGACCCGATAGGATTTTTGCTCTTCGTCATAGTAAGTGAAATCGCGATTCACCAGCAAACCAAAATTCAGCGATTGACTTTCACCCGGTTTCAACTCGATTGATTTAAATGCACGCAGATTTTTAATCGCATCCAAAGGTTGTCTGTTTAAAGAGCGTACATAAACCTGAACCACTTCATTGGCCGTCACATGCCCCACATTTTTCAAATCAAAGCTGATCGCAAGTGAATCCTGTTGTTGCAGACGTTCTTTATCCAACTCTATATTTTCATAATCAAACCGACTGTAGGACAGCCCGTGCCCGAAAGGATAAAGCGGTTTTTCTCTGTAATAGCGATAAGTGCGGCCTTGCATGGAATAATCCTGAAAATCAGGCAGCTCAGCATTCGCTTTGTAGAAAGTAATCGGTAATCGACCAGATGGGCTGACATCACCAAACAATACATCGGCAACTGCATTACCACCGCGCTGCCCTGGATACCACGCCATTAAAATCGCCGGGACATTTTTATCCGCCCAATCCACAGCCAGCGACGAACCACCCGTTAATACCAATACTACAGGCTTGCCGGTTGCAACCAAATCCTCCAATAATTTTTGCTGTGGTTTTGGCAACACCAGATCCGTTCTATCACCGCCCATAAAACCAGGATAGTTGACTTTCATTTCTTCCCCTTCAACATCACCGGTTAAGCCGCCAACATAAATAATCACTTCAGATTTTTTCGCTGCATCCATGGCTTCTTCATGAGCTGATTTTGCTCCAGGTAATCTCCACGCAAGCCTGACTTCTGCATCGCGAATATCTTCAAAATATTCAAGCTTGATATCGTAAATTTTTCCAGCATCCAAATGCTGTTTCACTGACTGACTGCGCAATCTTTCAGCTAACCCCCATGCATCCAACAGATTTTTATTATCAATCCATAAACGTACACCATCATTGGCGCTGACATTAAATTCATATTCACCCGAAAGAGGAGCAATCAATTTGCCTGTCCAACGTACACTGTAAGCATCATTAGGTAGTGCCTGATCTTTTTTTAATTCTCCGCGCGCCACCAGCGCATCTGTCGGCGCACCTCTATCCCAACGAAAATCAATTCTGGAATCGACTCGCGTTAGCAGTGGTTTACCGGAAAAATCCACTCCGCGAAAATATTCACCTTTTAATCCTTGTTCATTGGAATCAATTGATGGCCGCAAAAATCTTGAATCTATAACAGGAGCAGCACGAGGGTCTTCGCGCCCTTCAACCAACTCTGTGCCTCGCGCATAATAAACTTGGGTATCAGATGAAACCGCTTGACGAATCCCATTTAAAATCGTCACAGGTTGTTCCGGTGTTCCATAATAATTCCCCAACAAAGACATGACCTCATCCGCTGTCGGGCCAATCACGGCGATATATTTCAAATCTTTTTTCAGCGGTAATAATTTTTTATTTTTTAACAAGACCAGCGATTTCTGTGCAGCCTGACGTGCAAGATCATCATGAACTTTGGATTGGTTTACTGAATAGGGAATTTTCGCAAAGGGCACAGCTGAATCAGGATCAAACATCCCCAAACGAAAGCGGGTGTAAAATAAACGACGCAAAGCATCATCAATTTCTGCTTCAGTAATTAGCCCCTGTTTAACGGCATTGATTAAAGCGGAATAGGTTTTGCCGCAATTGAGTTCCAATCCTTTTTTGACACCCAGTGCCGCCGCTTCTTCTGCAGTTTTAACAATTTTGTGATGCAGAAAAATATCTTCTATGGAATCACAATCGGAAACCACATAACCTTTAAATCCCCACTCTTTTCGCAAAATATCCAACAACAATCGCTGGCTGGCTGATGCAGATTCACCATTAACACGATTGTAAGCGCCCATCACCGCAGCAACGTTTGCGTCTTGTACCAATGCGCGAAACGCGGGCAAATAGGTTTCATATAAATCGCGTTCTGTTGGTCGCGCATCAAATTCATGTCGATTGAATTCGGGACCACTGTGTACCGCAAAATGTTTTGCAGTGGCATCTGTTTTACGATATTTCGGATGACTCCCTTGCAACCCCTTCACAAAAGCGACACCCATTTGACTGGTTAGATAAGGATCTTCACCGTAAGTCTCCTGACCTCGTCCCCAACGTGGATCGCGAAAAATATTGATGTTGGGCGACCAGAAAGTTAATCCCTGGTAACGATTGCG
Source organism: uncultured Cellvibrio sp. (assembly GCA_946482345.1). The sequence continues at coordinate 2,390 of CAMLRJ010000090.1, read as the reverse complement.
TTGGTTGCGACGGGAAAACTCATGATATTTCGCACGCCCTTCATCACTGATTACTGTGGCCACATTAAACATCATGTCCGAATCAAAACTGGCTGCCAGTCCAATCGCTTGCGGAAACACAGTAGCCGAACCTGCACGCGCCACACCATGCAAGGCTTCGTTCCACCATTCATATTTTGGAACACCCAATCGCGGAATCGCCGGTGCATCGTTTTGCATTTGCGATACTTTTTCTTCCAGTGTCATACGCAATACCAGATCCGCGGCACGCATCTCAAAACTTTTTTGGGTATCCTGATAAACAGGCTTGTCTTTTGCAAACAGATTTGCACTGATCAATGCGAGCAGCATGAATCCAATAGAAGAGAGTCGTTGCGATAGATAGGTCATTTTTATTATTCCGGTTGGCTGATAAAACATTATTATTTTTCATTCGATCCGGACTATATAATCCGGATACTGCCTGCACAAGACAAAAACTGCAAAGATGGAGAATCCAGTCAGACTTTGCTTTAATACCGCAATTCAATAGCACCCGCTAAATTCAGGAACCTGTAGATGCGTAATAACCGATTATCATTTTTAGACAAATTGATTATTCATGTAGATCAATCACTGAAAACGCTGGCCAGCGGCAGTGATTTGACAAGTGAACGACCCAGTCCTGCAACGGGGATTAGCTCCGGTGAATTGACAGCATCAGAACGCAAACTTGCCGCAGGTTTAATGCGAGTCAATCACACAGGAGAAGTGTGTGCACAAGCGCTTTATCAGGGGCAAGCATTAACTGCAAAACTGCCTGAAATCAGGCAAGACATGGAGCGTGCTGCCAATGAAGAAATTGATCACCTGGTTTGGTGCCAGCAAAGATTGGATCAACTTGACAGTCATCCCAGTGTGTTAAATCCAATTTGGTACGCCATGTCATTTACGATTGGTGCAAGTGCAGGACTTGTCAGTGACAAAATCAGTTTGGGATTTGTCGCTGCAACTGAAGATCAGGTTTGCAAACATCTGCAAAAACATTTGGAAGAATTACCGAAAGAAGATCAGCAAAGCCGTGCAGTGGTAACACAAATGCTGGCAGACGAAGCAAAACACGCACAAATGGCATTGGATGCGGGCGGGAAAAAATTTCCAACGCCCGTTAAAAATATGATGACACTGGTTTCAAATCTGATGACCAAAACCAGTTTTCATATTTAATGTCTGTTTATTAATGCCTAAGCCTCTTTAACTTCGTAAGAATGGGTAATGTGAACGCCACCCGCTTCCAGCATGATGGATGCAGAACAATATTTTGTGGCTGACAGTTCCACTGCCCTTTTTACTTGCGCATCTTTCAACTCTTTTCCAGTGACAATAAATTTAAGATGAATTTTGGTGAAAGGTGATGGCACCCCTTCTGCGCGCTCAGCTTCCAATTCACAACGACAATCTGTCACTTGTTGACGCGATTTTTGCAAAATGCTCACAACATCAAATGCTGAACAACCACCCAAACCCAACAACAACATTTCCATAGGGCGTGGGCCGGTATTTCGACCACCATGATCAGGAGGGCCATCCATCAACACTGCATGCCCGCTGCCGGACTCAGCCAAAAATTGTGCGCCATCAACCCATTTCACAACTGCTTGCATAAAAACCTCATCGGAAAATTTCACAAATTAATTTGCTCTGCAGGGTAACATAGCCACTGAATAAAGCAGAAATGTCACCCAAGTTAACATTTTTGATAAGATTTTATGATTACTTGTGGACAAGCCACTAAACACAGAATATAACTGCGTCACAAATTTGTAGCGCATTGCGTCGATTACTTTTACAATCTTGGTTGCGTTGTCACGATCAACAACATTACAATCAGTTGATTACTAAATAAAAACAGCAGGAGTTGAATCTTGGTTGCTGTCTCACTGACACCTCATATTAAAAACGTGGACGAATTTCTCATCCATTGCCATCGTCGTCGTTATCCGGCCAAAAGTACGATTATTTATGCCGGCGACAAAAGTGACTCTCTCTATTACATAGTCAAAGGTTCGGTCACTGTGTTGATTGAAGATGATGACGGTCATGAGATGATTGTCGCCTATCTCAACGACGGTGACTTTTTCGGTGAAATGGGTTTGTTCGATCACAGCGACTCACGCAGTGCTTGGGTCAGAGCAAAATCTGAATGTGAAGTGGCTGAAATCAGCTATGCCAAATTTCAGGAATTATCAGAAAGTCACCCAGAGTTTTTGTTTGCGCTCGGCAGCCAAATGGCCCGTCGTTTACGCGCAACTACTCGCAAGGTTGGTGACCTCGCATTTCTGGATGTTACGGGTCGCGTAGCACGTACTTTGCTGGAACTCTGTAAAGAACCCGATGCCATGACTCACCCC
>CAMLRJ010000089.1 GCA_946482345.1 uncultured Cellvibrio sp. | reverse complement strand
TGCAATTTATGTAAGTGGCGTGGCGGACAGTTTGCGACATGGTGTGAGCCTTGCCAGAGAAGTGGTGGCTAATACCAAAGCCGGGGAAAAGATTCGCCAGATGGCCTTGTTCTCGCAAGGATTTAAAAATAAGCCCTGATGCTGGCGACACTATTCCACACGTTTGATAGAGAGTTGCACACTGCCAACTTTAATGCCCCACTTGGTTAGTTCAGATTCGTTCAACAACGTATTTTTATCAACGAGCCACATCCAGTCTTTTACTTTCAGCAGCAAGTCCTTGTCTTTGTATTTAACCTTGAGTTGATACTCCAGATGTAATGCGTTGCCAATATAATGTCCCTGCGCTTCACCCATTACGTCATTTGCTGTTGCAATTAGTTTGTTATTTTCATCCAGTGTCATCATCCATGTGCGGTGCTGAATTTCGCCATCACTAAATAGAAATTCTTCTTTTAATTCTCCCCTGCCGTTTTCCCAGTGACCTTTGATATCTGCAATAAAATAGCGTGTTACTTTGCCGCTGCGATTTTTCACCACGCCATGTGCTGTGAGTTGGCCATTAAAAAATTCTTCGGGTTTAAATTGAGGCGTGTTTTTGCTGTAATCAGACAGCGATACGCTTGAACAAGCGGTGAGCCAAAAACCAAGGCTGGCAATAGCTGCACAAAGAATAATAACTTTCATGGTTAAACCTCACACCCCAATTTTCAACTTCAATGTTGCTTATACGTTATGAAATTGAAAATAGTTGTGTGGTTTTGGGTATCAAGCTATAGGCAGGTCAGATGTGACTTTGCAATATTCGTCATGTATTTTCTGGACGGAAAATGCTTTGTCGTGGACTTTCCCTGATCCTAATTCCATTAGGAATTTACAAGAAGCGAAGTCCTTCGCTTTGGTTTCATAGCGTTTCACCCACTCAATCCGAAAGGGCATATTTTCATTCGCGATTGGCCATACTCCCGGTCTTGGTTTCAAATTTTGTGAAATCCCGATGCGCCAGGGTTTGGGGCTTATTCGAGCGCGAAAGCAATTTTGGTTGACACACAAGGTGCGGTAAAGAGGATCTGTTTTGAATTGTTCGTTAAATTGTTTGGCTTCTTCTGATTTCGGATCAAAGAGCTGATGCAAAGCGAGGATGCGATAACCATTTGGCGTTCGATAAACTCTGATGCGCCAATCCGGATGTTTGGCAACAATCGATTTTATCAATTCCAGGTGTTCAGTTTCGTAGTCAGGTTTTTTGAAAATAAACCGTTTGTAGATATTGGAAAAAACAGGTGTTAAAAATAGTGAAACAAAGACCAGTTTTGACATGCCTGCTACAAATACCAGAATGCATGAAATAACTAGCAAAGCTAAAAATATCATTCCACTTTTGTCATTGTGAATTTCCGGAAAATCAATATCGCCAAATAAAACGTTTGGCGTATTTAGGCAAAGTGCACCATAGGAATTACGTGTGATAATTTCATCATTAATTTTTGTAATAATTTCTTCACGTATAGGAACGCCATCATCCGCATCGTAAGCTGATTTGGCTTCCAGTCGTTTAATTTTTTCATTTGTTTTAAATTTTTCGAAGGCTGCAGCGACTCTTTCTATTGCATGATTTTCGGCATCTTGCTGACTGGTGTTGGACCAACCATAGCGTCTTATGGTTGCTTTTCGGCCATTGTGTTCAAATTTTTGTTTTGATTCTGCCCAAAATTTTGGAACCAGCATATTCACTCCTGTGGATGACCTCTCCCGAAGGAGAGGAATAATTGATTGGCGTTGATTTATGGAAATTATTTGTGACGAGATAAAATCAATCCAGCTTACTCAAATCCCGCACTGCACCTTTGTCCGCGCTCATCGCCAACATTGCATAAGCTTTTAATGATGCAGTAACTTTGCGTGGGCGAATTTCTGTGGGTTTCCAGGCTTTGGAGCCTTTTGCTTCCATCGCTTTACGGCGCGCATCCAATTCGGTATCGGATAATTTCACGTTAATACTTCTGTTCGGAATATCGATGTGAATAATATCGCCCATTTGCACCAATCCAATTGCACCGCCAGCAGCGGCTTCGGGTGAAACGTGTCCGATACTTAAACCCGATGTGCCGCCAGAGAAGCGACCATCGGTTAATAACGCACAAGCTTTGCCGAGACCTTGTGATTTTAAATAGCTCGTTGGATAGAGCATTTCCTGCATACCAGGGCCACCGCGTGGGCCTTCATAGCGAATCACAACCACATCACCGGCTTTCACTTTTCCATCGAGAATATCTTTAACGGCTTGATCCTGACTTTCGACAACATAAGCCGGGCCTTCGAATACCCAACAGCTCTCATCAACACCTGATGTTTTTACAACGCAACCATCAATCGCAATATTGCCTTTTAAAACAGCCAGGCCACCTTCTTTTGAATAGGCATTTTTCACAGAACGAATACAACCTTCGGCTCGATCAGCGTCGAGTGTTGGCCAGCGGGTAGATTGACTAAATGCCACTTGAGTTGGAATTCCCGCAGGGCCCGCTTTATAAAAAGTGGCGACTGCTTCAGATGAGGTGACGGTGATATCCCACTTATCCAAGGCTTCCTGAAAAGTTTTACTGTGCACAGTCGGCAGTTGATTGTGTAACAAACCACCGCGGTTTAATTCAGCCAGAATACTCATCACGCCACCGGCACGATGAACATCTTCCATATGATATTTCTGGGTATTGGGTGCGACTTTACACAGTTGCGGTACTTTGCGGCTCATGCGATCCACATCAAACATGGTGAAGGGCACTTCACCTTCCTGTGCAGCCGCCAACAAGTGAAGAATCGTATTGGTTGAGCCGCCCATGGCAATATCGAGTGCCATGGCATTTTCAAATGCCTGGAAAGTCGCGATTGAACGCGGCAGCACACTGACATCATCCTGTTCGTAATAACGTTTGGTGATCTCAACAATACGGCGACCTGCTTCCAAAAATAATTGTTCGCGATCCGCGTGTGTCGCCAACAAAGAACCATTACCGGGTAAGGATAATCCCAAAGCTTCTGTCAAACAGTTCATCGAGTTTGCAGTGAACATTCCCGAGCAAGAACCACAAGTTGGGCAAGCTGAGCGTTCATAGGCTTCAACTTTTTCATCTGATGCATTTTTATCTGTGCCGATCACAATCGCGTCAACCAGATCGAGTTTGTGGTCTGCCAAACGGGTTTTGCCTGCTTCCATCGGCCCGCCCGAAACAAATATCACTGGGATATTTAAACGCATGGCGGCCATCAACATACCGGGGGTGATTTTGTCGCAGTTGGATATACACACAATCGCATCCGCACAATGCGCATTCACCATATATTCCACAGAGTCCGCAATGATGTCGCGTGAAGGCAAGCTATAAAGCATGCCGTCATGCCCCATGGCGATTCCATCATCCACCGCAATAGTGTTGAACTCTTTTGCAACACCGCCGGCTTTCTCAATTTCACGCGCAACCAATTGTCCCAAATCTTTCAAATGCACATGACCCGGAACAAATTGGGTAAATGAATTGGCAACGGCAATAATGGGCTTTTGGAAATCTTCATCCTTCATGCCCGTAGCACGCCAAAGCGCGCGCGCGCCCGCCATATTGCGGCCAGATGTGGTGGTTTTGGAACGATAAACCGGCATACAAACCTCGAATTCTATTGGTGCAGGGAAAGACGCTCATGGTAGCAGAAGTTAACAAGTGCTTGGCTAACCTGATGAGCTTGGCTAAGATGCTGTATACCTGATGTATATAGTTGGAGGTTGCCATGTCTGTAGGTTCAGTGTTCATCAATAACCGCACCCAGTCGGTTCGATTACCTGCCGATTCCCGTTTTCCGGAAGGTGTAAAAAAAGTCCTGGTACGTGTAGTGGGAGAGGATCGAATTTTGTCGCCAATCAATAAAACCTGGGACAGTTTTTTCTTGTCTGACGATCATGTTTCTGATGATTTTATGACAGAGCGTGCTTCACAAGAGCAATCAAAAAGGGAAGATTTTTAATTCGGGAGATCAGTGTAGTGCTGAAATATTTGTTGGATACCAATATTGTAATTTATGTAATCAAACGCAAGCCGGTCAGTGCACTGGAAACCTTTAATCGTCATTCGGGGCAGCTTGCGATTAGCTCCATTACTCTTGCTGAATTAATTCATGGAGCAGAAAAAAGCGAGCAAACTGAAAAAAATTTACGGTTAGTGGAAGATTTTACATCGCGTCTTGTGGTGTTGGATTACGATACAAAAGCAGCAGCGCATTACGGTAATATTCGTGCTGAGTTAGAGCAATCAGGAAAAATGATTGGTGTTAATGATTTGCATATCGCCGGGCATGCACGCAGCGAAGGTTTAATTTTAGTAACCAATAATTTGAGAGAGTTTGAAAGAGTGACCGGTTTGCGCATGGAAAATTGGGTGGAGTAGTTTTTTAAAAATCAAATGGGTCTCGCGGTAGTAAATTGGTAAAGGCTGTTCCGCAATAAATACATTTACCTGTTGTAATGGGGCTGGTTTGTTGGCATTTATGACATTGCGCTTTGGGTGTTTTACGCGTGGCTTTTTTCTCGATAGTTAAGGCTATCTCTTTTCTGAGTGAGTCATCATCAAGAGCAAGTTTGTTTTGCAATATTTGCCACATGGCTTCAGTGGCATCGGATAGTTTGGAATATTTTTTCTCCAATAAATCAATGCGAGATTCTAGATTTTCTGATTTACGGGAATTATCCTGCGATGATTTTTGCAATTCAGCATGAATAGCGGCGTCAGCAGCATGGCGAAATTGATCCATTATTGTCTCCTGAAAAATAGTAATGCTGATTATTGCATTGAGTGCAAACCAATCATATTACCTTCAGTGTCGTATGCCAGTGTGATAAAACCAAATTGCCCAATTGAGAATTTGGTTTTTTCAATGCGACCGCCAAACTCTACAATTCGTTTTTCCTCTGTCGAACAATCCTTGCAGCTAAAATAAACGACAGTGCTGTTTCTGCCAGCAGGAAATCCTGGAATATGCACAAGACTACCGGAGGTGCCTGGTTGCCTCATGTTCAGAGGGAAGCCCCACATTTCAATATTGGATGATTCCAGTTTCGTGAGTCGTGATTGAAAAACACCTTCGTAAAATTTTTTCGCACGCTGCATATCATCAACATAAATTTCAAACCAACCTACAGGATTTGGCATTATTTTCTCCTAAAAATCCAATTGCATAATGGTAACAAGTGAATTGCGATAATTTTCTTTAGAGAGTATTTTCCATCCCATTTTTGCGTAAAATTTTTCCTGATCCGGTGTGAATAAATAAATTCGAGGCAATCGGTTTTGTTTGGCCAAATCCATAATTGATTTTACTAATTTAGCGCCAACGCCCAAGCCGCGTTTATCAGCTCTTACATAAACATTAGCCAACCAAGGTGATAATTCAGGTTTGGTATCCATATCAGACGCAATCAAAGCCGCTGATCCCAAGACTTCATCACCTTCAATTGCAATCAACATGGTGGGAATTAAATTTTCACCCAGATAAGTCCGCATTTTCTCAATGCGTTTTTCAACACTGCCACCTGGATTCAAATAAGACCATTCATCATGGTGCCATTTTGCCAGTGTTGGGATGTGGTGAGTGGCGGTGCGTAAGTCGATAATATTCATGTAATATTCTGAATTAAATCCAGTCCCCAGCCTGAGGTTATTGATGGCGTGAAATTAACAGCCCCCTTCGTGCCAAACATAATCGGTTTTGATGTTATATCCCTTTCCAATAAGTGTGTTGCATATGCCCCTTCTTGTGCAACGAGAGTGTTTCTATAAGCGTTAGCCAGAGAAAGGGCGGCTCTGGTTAAAATACTGGTTTCACCAACTTGCGAGCCGATTATAAAAGGCATGGATTTTTCTTCGCAAGATTTGGCAAGTTTCAAAGAGCGCAGTAGGCCCCCCATTTTTGAAATGCGAATATTGATTATCCATTTACCTGTGGATGTGGAAAACTTATCCAGATCCCTGATTGTGAGAAAGCTTTCATCAAGAATAATTTTGCTTTCAATTTTCTCTGATAGCTTTTGTAGTGCCGATGAATTTTTTGAAACGATTGGTTCTTCAATTGCCCAAAAATAGGCATCTAAGTTATTCAGGTAATCAATAGCTTCTTTGTCTGACAAAAACAGATTGTTTGCATCCAGCCTGATTTTTGGATTTTCACAAGCCTTGTATATGGCTTGCAATCTAGAGTTATCATGTTCCGCATTGCCAGAAATTTTAATTTTGAAATCTGTAAATCCCATCTGAACATATTGAAAAAGATATTGTTGGAATGTGGCTTCGCCTGAAATTCCCAGTATTGCACTGTAGTAAAATTCACCGCATATTTCAGGAATGCCGAGGAGTTGCTCAACCGTTATGTTTTCTTGTTTAGCTAATAAATCCAATATTGCTATTTCTATCGAGCACCATGCTGCTGGATTTGTATCTATTAAATTCTCATTGTTGGATACGTAATCAATTAGTGAATTTATTGAGTTAATGTTTTGTATTATATGTTGGTTGTCTGAAATGAACTCAATGCAAGAATCTATTGTTTCACCGGTTACATAAAGCCGAGGGCAGCCCTCTCCATAACCACATAAATTATTTGAGTCTATAACTTTAGCTATAACCGTTTCAGTAACCTGCCGCTCAGCCGCTGCATGCTTGAATGAGGTTTTAAATGGTATTTCCAATTTGGATAAATTAATGCTGTTAATTTTCATGAGGCTGTAAATTCATCAAAAGGGAAGCTAACATTTGATCGATATTGCAATTTTATAACTTTAAATTGCCCTTCTCGCTGACCGGAATTAACGCAATGTGCTTTGTAAGTGTCGTAGGTTCCCTTTTTCAGTAATTTGGTTGTTTCAAGCGATATTCTTTTGCTTTGTAATTTTGATTCAAATTCAATATTGGATTTTTTCAAGTTGTTTTGCAGTGTGTCAGTGAACATCTGAATATCAACATTGTTATTTGTTTCAAGGTAGAGTTGATATGAAAATTTTTTTTCATCGGCTAGCATAATGAAAAAATCTACTGATATACCCAGGTAATCACTGGTTGATGTGAAAGCTGAAATCAATTGGGATTCATATAGTTTCTCACCAGTAATATTGGTAATACCTTTTCCTTTCTGTACAAAGGCAATAGTTGGTGTCTTATGGAAATAGCCAGTAACCTCGATTATGTCATTGATAAAGTATCGATATAAACCGTTGGCTGTTGTGACGATTATGTAGTACTGCTTGCCAAGTTGTAGTTCGTGTAAAAGAAACGTTTTTTTGTTTCCTTCATTCCAATCCGTAACTGGAGAAAACTCAAAAAAATTATCTTCCAGCGTGGGCACGCCTAGGTTTTTCATACAATCTATAGTGATGGTGCCTCTGAATTCGCTGGATAAATAACCCATTTCAATAATTTTTTGATGATCCTGTAGCTGGCTTCTTATTTTCGGTAAATAGAGTGAACAGTTGCCGCAAGTCCAGGTGACTATTGCCGACAGTCTTGGCCATAAAGTGGAAAATAATAATGTGCTGGCTTCTTTTAATTGAAGAAGTTGTTTTGCTCTTTTGGGGTTAGGGCGATAATTCGAAAAAAGTTTTAGCGCCTCACTGCTCAACTCTAATTGAAGTGAGCTGATATTCCCTGAGTCAACGAACTCGATAATCTTATCAATCTCTGATTGAACAATTTCGATAATTTTTACTAGCGTCGAAGGGTTAGCGGTTGCTATGCAACTAATATTAGATTCATACAAAGCAAGAGCTGCGATCAGCTTATATTTCGTATCATAGTTTTCGATGTTAAATATATGAGGATGTAAAACATATTTTGCCAATACAATTTTCGGCATGTTCTGATACACCATTCCTGACATGGAGCCATAGGGAATGCCATTGCTCATATACCCTTCAATAGCCGGGCTAACAATAGCCAATACTTTCCCCGAAAAAATCCCCGGTACTTCAGTATGGAGCTTGTATGAGAATATAGATTGGGCTCTTTTATAAGCGTCTATTGTTTGTTTTGAAATGGGAATAAATTTCGAATGATTGGTTGTTCCACTGGTTTTTGCGTAGATTTTTGGCTCTTCAGATAAAATAGATTTCGAATTGGATTTAATCTGTTTGTCGATAAAGGGACCAATATCATCAAATTCGTGTATAGGAATTCTATTAATGTAGTCGTCCATGCTCTTGATTGAAGAAAATTCATAGTGTTTCCCTAAGTCAGTATTTTCTTGTTTTTTCAGTATGGATTTTAGAAGAGATAATTGAGTTTGTGCAGGGGACATGGCGCTGGCAACCAGTCTTCTGTAAGTAAAATATTTTACCCATAACATTTTTAATGGGGACAGAAAAAATGCTATCGCGAGTAAAAATTTACTCATTGGATTTATCCAGGCCTTTCATGAAAGGGCTTTTCATTTGTGCAAGAAAACCGATGGGATAATCTCGGTTTATTAAACCAAGTTCATTGACTTCTTTTGATTTTGGCATAAAAAATGTACCAAACACTATGTCCCATAAAATTATGTTGTTGCCATAGTTTGTGTTGGATTCTTCTATTTTTTTGGAGTGATGCCATCGATGCAATTCTGGTCCGCTAATAATATAATTGAGCCAGCCTAACTTCACATCGACATTACTATGTTGAAAAAAGCCTTTTGTAGCATAAACAACAAAATAGAGTGCCATTACTTCCTGAGATACACCTATCAATATAAAGGGCAGTGATTCCAGAAAAAATTGGAGTGATTTGTCTATAGGATGAAATCGCCCTACATTCAGCCAATAAAGTTTTTGTACGGAGTGATGGACTGCATGAAATCGCCAAAGAAACGGCCATTCATGAGAAGCTCGATGCAACCAGTAGCGAAAAAAATCTGCTAAAAACATCATTAACAGCATTTGAATCCATGACGGCAGATGATGAAGCCATAATGAATCTTTGCTTTCGTCATGAAAAATATTTGCCAGATACATGACACTGGCTAACGTGAGTAATTTAGGCAAAGCTATTTGAATTAGCAGCATGAAAACAGTATCTGTTTTGATTTCTTCAATATTGGGTGACCAATCTTTGCGGTAGGGAAGCAAAATTTCAAACAGGGTAATAAGCCCAAGGCCACAGAGAGTCGCGGCAACAAAACTGCTTACTGTAAAACTTAGCCCTTGGGCAATCAGAGCGTAATACATACCGATACTCGCCAACATGACAAATGGATAAGTTGTCCATTTCAGGCAGGATCTAAGGCTAGGCATCTTCTATTGCGTTCCAAATTTATAGTGAAAATGTCCGATTAATAAAATAAAAAAAGCTAAAACAATATGAAAGATAGCGGGAATTGTGGCGCCGAGCCATGGATGGTTTTCTGCATATGTTAATCCTGAAATTAAACGGAAAATCATCACAGCTAAATAAATGACTCCAATTGATAGCAGCACTTTTCCAAGAGTTTTGATTGGGACAAGACTTTTGTTCATAAGTTTTGTAATAGTAAAAATCATTACAACAATGATA
>CAMLRJ010000088.1 GCA_946482345.1 uncultured Cellvibrio sp. | reverse complement strand
AAGGGTTGGCCAATCTGCTGCCGTCGCAGATTCATACGCAATTTTTTTTACAACGGATGATTTTTTTATTTCTACTGCTGGAGTTTTCTGAACAACATTCGTTGTTAAAGTCTCTACTGGAATTTTGTTTTCTTCGACAAGATTGTCACGCTGATCTATAGACCCCCTCCTAACCTCCCCCTTGCCAGGGGGAGGGACTAATCCCCTCTCCCTCTGGGAGAGGGTCAGGGTGAGGGCTTCATCGAATTGACTAACGGGTTGTTTAACCGCTTCAACAGTTTTAGCTGTGACAGGCGGCAATGCCGCCTCAGACTTTTTTGCAGGAATATCCCCTGTATTTTTTTGCGGCATTTTTTGAGTCGGCAATTCCATTAAACCTTGTGGTTTAAACGCCAACATGCGCAACAATACCATTTCGAATCCTGCGCGCGGATCTGGCGCTAAAGGCAAATCGCGGCGACCTAACAAAGCAGTTTGATAAAAAAGTTGCACATCTTCTGCGGGTAAAGCTTGCGCCCATTGCAATATTTTTTCTCTGTCACCCTGACTGTTATCCAAGGCTTCCGGTAAAGCTTGTGCAATCGCAATGCGATGTAATGTGGATAAAAGTTCTGCCAATGCAGCGGCATAATCCGGAGATTGTTCCGACATATCGGCAACAACTTGCAATAAACTTTTTCCATCAAGATCGATTAACGACTGCACCAATTTTTGCACTGATGCCTGATCAATAGTGCCCAACATTGCACTGACTTCAACATCGGTAATTTTTCCGGAACCGTAAGAAATCGCTTGATCCGTTAAACTCATGGCATCGCGCATACTGCCATCGGCGGCGCGACCTAAATGCCAAAGCGCAGGTTCTTCGAAAGGCACCATCTCTTGTTCCAATACAAATTTGAGATGATTGACGATTCGTTCCGGCGTCATATTTTTTAAATTAAATTGCAAACAACGCGACAAAATTGTCATGGGCAATTTTTGTGGATCGGTAGTTGCCAATAAAAATTTAACGTGGGGTGGTGGTTCTTCGAGCGTTTTCAACAATGCATTAAAACTGCTATTGGATAGCATGTGGACTTCGTCAATTAAATAGACTTTATAACGACCACGAGTCGGTGCGTATTGAACGTTTTCCAGTAATTCGCGGGTGTCTTCAACTTTTGTACGGGATGCCGCATCGACTTCAATCAAATCAACAAATCGCCCTTCGGCAATTTCACGGCAGGCACTGCATTGACCGCAGGGTTCTGAACTGACACCGGTCTCACAATTGAGGCATTTGGCAAGGATACGAGCGATGGTGGTTTTGCCCACACCGCGAGTACCGGTAAACAGGTAAGCATGATGCAAACGGTTGTGATCCAGAGCATTGATCAACGCCTGCAGGACATGTTCCTGCCCTACCATCTCGCGAAAAATGCGTGGCCGCCATTTACGGGCCAGAACCTGATAACTCATAAGCCATTCCGGAATCAGAAAATAGCGGCGATTATAAACGAGCGACCTGACAAGTCGTAGGTAATTCTTTGCAAAGAGAAATCAGGAGAGGAAGTTGGAGGTAACCTGACCAGCCACACCCCGGCACACAATCTGACTGCTACCGTTGCTCCCTTCCGGGCCTGGCGGGGTTCACAGTTGACTATTGCGAGGGGACCAATCAGGCCACCATAGAGCTTGCGTATCGCAAGAGGCGCGCATTATCAGGACTTTGTTGTGTGATTGCAACCCGCAATTTCCGTCCTCATTTTCAACGCAAGATTATTAAATAAACAGCTTCTGCACCCGACTCCGCACAACAAATGAATCCAGTTTCTTTTTTCTGTTTATTCCTCTAGTCTTGCGCGGCGATATTTTATTACCACTCAATCACAGGAGCTTCTTATGGCTACAGTTACCCTCAAAGGAAACCCATTTAATACAAACGGAAATTTACCTCAGGTTGGCAGCAAGGCCCCTGCATTCAAACTCGCACAATCAGTTGCAGCTGATGTCACCTCTGAAAGTCTTGCCGGGAAACGCATTATTCTGAATATATTTCCCAGTGTTGATACACCTACCTGCGCACAATCCGTTCGCACTTTTAATGAAAAGGCCAATGCATTGGATAACACTGTTGTTGTGTGTGCATCACAGGATTTACCTTTTGCATTAAGCCGTTTCTGTGGCGCTGAAGGTTTGGAAAAAGTGATTACCGCTTCCGCTTTCCGCTCCAGTTTTGCCAGCGATTACGGTGTCAAATTTGTTGATGGTCCTTTAACAGCACTTTGCGCACGCGCTATTGTTGTGATCGGAACCGATGGCAAAGTACTGCACACTGAATTGGTTTCTGAAGTTGCCAATGAACCCAATTATGATGCAGCGCTGAAAGCTTTGGCTTGACGAGCAGTAGGTTGGGGTGCAAACCCCAACACCGTTTTATGATCGAAATCCGATGTTGGGCATTGCTGCCCAACCTACGACTGAATACTCGGTTCTATTGAATACTCGGTTCTATTAAATTTATTTTTTCACGGTCATCAACCAACACAGGCTGTAAACGCGGATCGAATCGTGTTTTCCATGCATGCCAACGAATAATTGCACCACCCAACAATAATCCCGCAATTGCAGATATCACAGTCACCACTTCATTGGCAAATTGTCGATGCGCCAATACTGTCACCAACAACATCACCATCAAAGGCACCAGATAAACAATCATTGAACCTTTGGCAATAATGTCTTCGGGTATACCAATTTGGATGGAATCACCCGGTTGATAATTATCCGGATTGCGCCCCTCCAACAAAACCCAAATATAACTGGTATGGCCCGACCACTTGGCCATCAAACTTTGTCCGCAACCTTTTTCTGCTTTGCAGGTACCGCAAACCGAACGGGAAATAGTTTCAACCCACAACCCTTCCGGCTCTACAGAAACAACTTTTCCGGTTTCGATAATCATGACAGATCCACAAAATAAAACACTCGCCTTAATTCTGCGCGCTTTTTGACAAGAAAGGAAATAAGATTAGCTTCGAAGTCGATGGAGATACAGATGCAAATTATCAATAAACATCAAAGACTGTTTAACTGCCCGACAAACAGAGTAGGAGCATTAATCGATTTGCTTGGCTCACCACACAATTGCCTATGGCCCGCTTACATCTGGCCCAACATGAAATTCGACCGCGAATTGTCGATTGGTGCAAGAGGCGGTCATGGCCCTATTCGTTATTTTGTTGAAAATTATTCAAGAGGGAAATTCATCAGTTTTCGTTTTACCGGGCCAAGAGGTTTTCGCGGTCTGCACAAATTCGAAGTCATCACCACATCCAACAATTCATGCCAACTGCAACACTTGCTCGAATTAAATCCAAAAGGTCTTGCAAGAATTACATGGCCATTAATTTATCGGCCATTACACGACGCATTAATCGAAGATGCCTTGGCAACTGCGCAATTGAATTTGCAATTCAATCCGGAAATAAAACAATGGTCATGGTGGGTAAGATGCTTGCGCTGGATTTTTTCTGCGGGCAAAGCCAAACCGCAAACTATCCAGTCAATGTTTCATAATCCATAACATCAATCAAATTCCATGTCTTTTGGAATTTTAATATTTTTAGGATAAACCGGTTTTTCGCCTTTTCCTTTTCGGAAATTGCGCAACTGAAAAACATACGCCAGAATTTGCGCAACCGCCAAATATAATCCTGATGGAATTTCTGCATCCAGATCAGTTGTGTGATAAATCGCGCGTGCCAAAGCAGCGGATTCAATAATATCGATTTTATGTGCCGCCGCGATCTCGCGAATTTTCATTGCAACATGATCGCCCCCTTTTGCCAATAAAACGGGAGTCGCCATAGTGTCAGGTTGATATTTCAATGCAACCGCATAGTGAGTCGGGTTAGTAATAATCACATCAGCTTCAGGTACTTTTGCCATCATGCGGCGCTGTGCAATTTCGCGTTGCAATTGTCTTATGCGCCCCTTCACTTCCGGTTTGCCATCAGTATCTTTATATTCGTCTTTTAAATCCTGACGCGACATACGCATTTTTTTGGTGAATTCCCAAATTTGAATCGGCACGTCAATCGCGGCAATCGCAATTGTGACTGCGGCCAAAATAATCAGTGCCTGTACAGAAATTTCCAGCGAGTGAATAATTGAATTATTCACGGCTTCATCACCCAAACGAAACATAGATTGTGCATAAAATTGCAAAACCAAAATAGTGGCTCCTAAAATCACTAAAACTTTTGCCAAAGCCTTGAGTAATTCCATCAGGGATTTTGCAGAAAACATTCTTTTGAGTCCCGCAAGAGGACTCATGCGATCCAACTTTGGCAACATGGATTGTGGACTGTATAACCATCCGCCTAAAGCGATAGGGCCAACAATCGCGGCAACCACCAACAAAGCAATCAAGGGCATAATACTGAGAAAACCATCAAACATGGCTGCAGCAAGACGAGCCAACATCGCATTCGGATCAAAAATCGCTTCGCGACTGATAGAAAAGTTTTCGCGAGTTAACTCAATGATTTTTTTTCCCATAAATCCGGAAAAAACATAAAGCCCGATACCGGCAACTAATAAAATCGCGGTAGTCGTTAATTCACGTGATCGCGGAACCTGGCCTTCTTCGCGCGCTTTTTCCAGTTTCCGCGCACTGGCCTCTTCCGTTTTTTCCTGACCACTGTCGTCTTCTTCGGCCATATTTATTCTCTAGGAAATTTTTTCATTGACTCCCTTAAAACCTTGCACCCCCTCCTAGCCTCCCCCTCCACAAGGGGGAGGGACTTTACTCCCTACTTAAACAGAGTGAACGCTGTCCCCTCCCCTTACGAAGGGGAGGGTTAGGGTGGGGTTTGTTTTTTAAAATCTACCGCAACAACCCCTTCACCAATCCCAACCCCTCATCCATCAATTCAAAATACAAAGGCAAAAAATTGGCAAGGCTAAACCACATTAAAATAAATCCAAACAATAACGTAATAGGAAAACCAACACTGAAAATATTCATTTGCGGTGCGGATCGACTCATCACACCAAAAGAAATATTGACGATCATCAAGGCAGTAAATAAAGGCAAGCTGATCAACAATGCAGCCGCAAACATCCAGGAACCCATATGCACTATGATCGAAAATTGTTGATCGGAAAAACCACTGGCTAACAATGGAAAACGTTGATAACTGTCGATCAATAATTGAATGATAATCAAATGGCCATTTGAACTTAAAAACAACAAAGTCGTCAGCAATAAATAAAATTGCGAAATAATGGCGACGCTCACACCATTGGCCGGATCATTCATCGATGCAAATCCCAAACCCATTTTTTGGGAAATATATTGCCCCGCCAATAAAAAAGCTTGCAACACCACCTGTATTGAAAACCCCAAACCCAAACCAATTAAAACTTCTTTAATAATCATCACCATGCCTTCCACAGACATAAAACTGATAGTCGGTGCAGGCGGCAATACAGGTGCAATCAAAATAGCGGTGAATAAAGTTAAAATAATTCGCAAACGTGCAGGCACAGTGCGTGCGCCCACAATCGGCGCCGCCATATAAAAAGCGCCAATACGTAACATGGGCCATAAATACTGGCCGATAAATTGATTCAGCTGCTGCTCGGTAATGATCAATTCTTGCATGAAAGTTTATCAACCAATTAAATGCGGAATAGCCGAATAAAGCCGGTTAAATAAATCCATAAATTTTGTGAGTAGCCAGGGCCCTGCAATCATTAATGTGGCAATAGTGACAATTAAACGCGGCAAAAAACTTAAGGTTTGTTCGTTAATTTGTGTCGCGGCCTGAAACATACTGACAACCAAACCCACTATGAGCCCTGGCCCGATAATGACCAGCAACATTAAAATTGTCAGGAAAAAAGCTTCTGAAAATAAATCCATTACTACTTCAGGCGTCATGATTATCTCCTGTTTAAAATCGCTAGACGCCGTAACTGGCGGCGAGCGTACCGACAATTAATGCCCAACCATCTACCAATACAAACAACATTATTTTAAATGGCAGTGAAATAATTAAGGGCGACAACATCATCATACCCATAGCCATCAACACGCTGGACACTACAATATCGATCACTAAAAATGGAATAAAAATAATGAATCCAATTTGAAATGCCGTTTTTAATTCGCTGATAATAAAAGCCGGGATTAAAATGGTAAACGGTGTTTCTTCCGGTGTAGCAATCGGTGGATGTTTGGCAATGCCAACAAACAATGCAATATCCGATTCGCGTGTTTGTGCCAACATAAACTGATGAAAAGGTGCAGCTGTTTTAGCCAGTGCTTCTTGCGGACTGATTTGATTATTAATATAAGGTTGCAATGCATCGGTATTCACTTTTTGAAATACGGGCTGCATGATGAACAAGGTTAAAAACAACGCAAGCCCGATTAAAATCTGATTCGACGGTGATTGCTGCAAACCCAAAGCCTGACGCAAAATTGAAAACACAATAATAATTCTGGTAAACGATGTCATCATCATGAGAATTGCTGGCAAAAATGTCAGCATGGTCATGAGAATTAAAATTTGCAGCGTTACTGTGTATTCCTGCTGCCCCTTTGCATTGGTTTGAACAGTGAATGCCGGCAAGCCGGGAATCGCGGGCAAAGCGGTACCTACAGGTGCGGTTTGTTGTGCAGGCAAACTATTGGTTGATGTTTGCAAAGGTGCAGGCGTGGTTTGTGCCAGAGTGGAATGACACAGAAACAGCACCAGGATTATCAAAATGTTTTTTACAGCGAATTTCATTATTAATTCCTTCGAATGTATTTCCCCGAATGGGCCTCACCCCCTCCTAGCCTCCCCCTTCACAAGGGGGAGGGACTTAACTCCCTACTTTTTACAGATTGAGATCTGTCCCCTCCCCTTACGAAGGGGAGGGTTAGGGTGGGGTTTGTTTCGATGAAGGCACTTTCAATATTTCCATTAATTTTTTACTAAAATCTGACGTAATATTTTTTTCCGCCACAGGATTTTTTTCTGGATTTTCTACAGACTCGGCTGTGTCCTTTAATGGAGTATCAATTACGTGCAGAGATGTAATTTGTTGTGGCGTTACACCCAACACCAATTGCTTGCCTTCAACTTCCACCAAAATAATTTTTTCTTTAACACCTAAAGATAAACTGGCAACCAAACGCAAATGTTTGTTCTGCTGAAACAAAGGTTGTCCGAACCGACGTGCTAACCAGGCCAACCCCAAAATCAGGCCAACCATTAGCATTAATGCGAGTGTTACTTGAATTAAACTGGCACTTGCACTCATGATTCGTGCTTCCTGTTTTTATTAACGTAATTTTTTAATTCTTTCCGACGGACTGATGACATCAGTCATGCGAATACCAAATTTTTCATTGACCACTACCACTTCACCATGCGCAATTAAGGTTCCGTTGACCAGCACATCCAAAGGTTCACCGGCCAATCGATCCAATTCAATGACTGACCCCTGATTCAATTGCAATAAATTACGAATGGTGATGGATGTGCGCCCTACTTCCATGGAAATGGAAACCGGAATATCCAGAATGACTTCCAACTCGGGACTCATTGAACCCATTTTGGAACTGTCATCTTTTAATTCTTCAAACGATACAGCTTGCGACATAACATCGTCTGCTGTGGCCTGCTCAGCCATAGCTGCAGCCCAATCGTCAGCCATAGCATCCTGATCATCTTTTGCCATTTGATTCACCTCTTGTTCCTGTTATGTTGTATGCACTGGAACGATCAATAAATTCCAATATTTTTAACGCCAGATTGCCATTGTGTTGTCCCATTTGTGTTCTAAACATGGGTACGCCATTTGCTGTGAGCACGTGATAATCAGGCAGATCAATCGGAATAACATCGCCCGCTTTTAAATCCACTATATCGCGCAAAGTAATTTCCCGACGCACGACATCACACTCCATATCGACCTTCGCATTGAGCACATCTTCACGTAATGCTTTTACCCAACGCTCGTCTTGTTCATCTGTGTCACTTTGCAAACCCGCGTCAAGAATTTCACGAATGGGTTCAATCATGGAATAAGGCATAGTGATATGTAATTCACCACCGCCACCATCCAATTCAATATGAAAAGTACTGACGACTACCACTTCACTTGGGCTTACAATATTGGCGAGTGATGGATTCACTTCCGAATGAACATATTCGAAATTAATCGGGAATACTGCTTTCCAGGCTTCGGCCAAATCAATAAAGCCTTGATTCAATACCATTTGTACTACCCGCAATTCCGTGGGGGTAAATTCGCGGCCTTCAATTTTGGCGTGACGACCATCACCGCCAAAAAAATTATCCACTAATTTAAAAACCAAACGTGCGTCCAGAATAATTAACGCCGTGCCGCGCAATGGGCGAAACTTCACCATGTTTAAACTGGTGGGAACATAAAGTGTGTGAACATATTCGCCAAACTTTTGAATTTGCACACCACCCACAGAAACATCTGCCGTGCGGCGCAACAAATTAAACATACTGATGCGAGTGTAACGTGCGAAACGTTCGTTAATCATTTCCAGAGTCGGCATACGACCACGAACGATACGATCCTGACTGGTCAGGTCATAAGATTTAACCTGACCAGGATCAAGATCTGATTCGGTATCAATATTGCCGTCGTCAACACCGTGTAACAGCGCATCGATTTCGTCTTGTGAAAGTAAGTCTTGCACTTGATTAATCCTATTGCATTACGAAACGGGTAAATAATACTTGTTCAATCACTAACGGATTTTCTTTTTCCGTTTTATCGGCATCTTCTTCGTCTTCATCTTCTTCCTCGTCTTCATCCGTTTTATTTTTTTGTTTCAATGCCGCATTTTCTTTATCCAATATGGATTGGATAGCTTGTAATGATTCAACTTTCAATTTTTCGCGGCTATCCGGATTTTGCAATTCATCAAAACTTTTTGTGCTTAATAACATCACCAGTTGATTGCGAATTGCAGGCATATGCAACAACAACAATGAATCCACTTCCGGATTTCGATACATCAAGGTAATTTCTGCCTGCAAATAACGTTGTCGTCCGTCAACACTGAAGTTCACCGTAAAATTGGGTGTCATGGTGTAATAAATGGCGGGGGCAGACTGAATACCAACGTCTTCTGTTTCCTCTTCCTCATCTTCATCATCAGCAGATTCTTCAGCTACATCCTTTTGGGTATCGGAAGAAAGTAATTTAACCGCCAGTAATGTGCCACCAATCGAAATCGTCATCAGCAATACCGCTACGCCAATCATGATGAATAATTTTTTCTTTTTCGCTTTGCCTTCGTCTGCAGTCTGATCCGGATTGTCTGCATCCTCATCTTTATCAACTGCTTTTGCTTTCGCTTTTTTAGGATCGGCTGCAGCCATGTCAAAACTCCGTCACTTGTTCCGCTTTTAGATGATTGAGCAATAGATATGCCAGCATCACTGGCACTTTTGCTTACTAAAGCTTAGCAGTGGGTTTTGATTTTGCAGGTTTTGTGGGGAAACAAACCCCACCCTAACCCTCCCCTTCGTAACAACTGCATGGACGCAGGAAGGTAGAG
>CAMLRJ010000087.1 GCA_946482345.1 uncultured Cellvibrio sp. | reverse complement strand
AGAAAATAAGTGATACCAGAAGGAAAAAACTTTTAATGGGGTACTTCATGTAATCAAATCTCTTTAAACTAGAAAATTAACGATCAAGGTAAAAGTGAAGCGTATAACTGGAAATATTTTAATAAAACCAACCAGGAAAATTTCTATAAGGTAGCGAGAGTATTAATTTTGATCTTTCTCGCTGTTTATCTGCCATTTCATCATTTTTGAATTCCTCACCGAATTTCCCTTCGTAGATATCGATTATTCTTTTAAAAGCCCATTCTGCTTCAACCACATTATGATTTCGATCTACGCAACGTTCGAACCAATACAAAGATTGTGCAATGTCTTGCTTGCCTGCTTCACCTGTTAGGTACATGACGCCTAAGTCATGTTGGGATTCAGCAAGGCCCTGCTTAGCAGCTTTTGTATCCCAGTAGACAGTTTTATTCAAATCCTTTTTGACTATTTCACCATGCGCGTGACTTGTTGCTAGGCAACGCTGAGCTTCTGCTGATCCTAACCGAGCGGCCAAGTAGACTTTTTTCAACTGCTTCTGCGACACAATGTAGTTTGACCAGAAGCTGAGATTACCTAACATTGAACTCAGTAAATGAATTGCATCCGGATTTCTTTGTTTAGCGGCCTTCTCAAGCCAGTTGATAGATTCAGATCGTAATGTACTTCTATCGGATGTGAAATACAGATAACCCAATATTAATTGAGCATGTGCATTGCCTTTATTTGCCAACGGAATGAGTAATTGTTTTGCTTTTCTATAACGCTCTTTGAGAATGAGTCGTTTGCAAATGCTGAGGCGATTGAATTTGGTTAAAAATGTGTCTTTCATAAAATTCTGATTGTTGAGTTCCGTTTTTCATTGTTGAAGAATCACTAGCAACTTATACATAAACCAGTTGACTTATAATTCCCTTCGCTTCATCAAACCCCTCTACAGCATCGCTTCTAATCCCACAAAAAAGCCAAATGTTTTCATGATACTTCCAAGCATACATTTTGGAATACCAAATAAAGCCTGCATCCTGACTCTCTATGTAGAGTGATTGGGTCTCAATTCCACCATCCGTCACTACTTGAAACTCTCTTTTTAAATCAGAATCAAATGCAGCTCTATGCTCCTGCACCGAAAAACCGCTTGGACGATATAGAGAAATCACATACAAGCCAGTACCTAGCAAAGAATTTCTGCGTATTCTGGAACGCGCTGATATTAATTCTTTTTCTGGAGCTGATTCTGTTGGCAGGTCATCATCTGCTGATTGATAACACTCTGGAAATTGGGGAACAGTTTTTCTGTTACCCCAATAACGAAAACTCCATGTATCAGGAAAATCAATTTCAATGTTGAAGTATGAGTTGGTGTATCGGTTCATATATTTTCTAGTTGACTGGATAAATTTCCAATCTGATCAGAATTCATTGAGAAATTAATTGTAACACCATACCAATCATTTGTATTTGCACCAACAATTCCTAGCCTTAATTCAGCGACATAATCCTGGGGGGCTCTATCAATTGTTAATTTTAGTTGCCCATGCTCATCGGAGCATCCACACAATAGTTTTGCCGAATCAGATTTATTCTCAAGCATATCTTTAAGACTTGATATAAATCCGTCGATTGACAATTTTTCTATAACGGAGAAATTGCTTGCCTGCATTTTACTGGAGCGCGCATCGCAAGCCACCAAACACCACTTTCGGCCACCCTGCTCCAAATCTTTAATCTTTTTTATAGTTAAGTCCATATTTTAAATCTTCTGAATTGAAGTTATTTATAACCTATTTTTAGTATCATAATTTCCTGTCGCTACGGTCTTAACAAAACACCCTCTACCTGAATAATAGTTTTAGCCCCTGATCGCTCATAAGTTTCTCGATATGCAATGACTTGGTGTATGTTCAATTGAATTATTCATTCGAAAAATAAAAAATTAATTACCGGCATAGCCATTAATTGAAAGTGAGAGAAAAATTAACCAGATAAACCCCATCAAAGCAGAAAATCCCAAACTCACTATAATAGCCAAGACAGGCCAAACCTTTTCTCCTTGATAGTATTTACATGATCGCAATACCCCAATAGTGATTATGAATTGATAACCCACCCAAATTGACAAGAAAAACATAATCAGATCTTCTTCTATCAATCCAATTGTTATTGTCAAGAAAAATAATAGCGTACCTATGAGCACGCCAAATATCCAAAAGGTAATTGTTAATCCAAATTCACCCCTGAGCAGTTTTAGCAAACCGTTACTCGATGGTTTTTCTGTGCTATCAACATTTTTCTTTTTTTGCTGTGGATTACCCAAGGAAATACTTCCCTTAAACCCATTAAGTTCGTTACGTCCGACAAACCATTGATTATTTTTTGTGTAGCCAACGCAGCTTCCTTCGCGAATCATCTCCAAGACTTTTTCTTTCGGAATATTTTTCATAGCAACATATACTTCAATCGGTACATATTTTTGCAAAAAATCGTCAGTGATTTCCTGAGACGAATTTTGTTGCAGGGATTGGCTCTGTTGCGGCTCATTCATTTTGGTATTTCCATTGGTTAATACTTAGGATCAGCAATATTTAGGGAAGTGTAAAGCTTCATGCTGTTATCCCCTCCTCCCTTGCCAAGGGGAGGGTTAGGTGAACTTCATCAACGAATTTATGCTTTTTCATTTAACTCACCTTGTCACGCTGCTCCACAACACTTCTTGCCTTTTGTAAGCCGCGATAATACACAACACACAAAACAAAAATGCACAGGTTACCAAGGTAGAAGTAGCGGTTTATTAACTGTTTGAAACTCCAGCCATGATCTTCAATCAAGCGATAGGAATCTGTATATCTTTCTCCAGTGGTGCCATATGGAACTTTTGACATATCACCCAAAGAATTGAACCAGACCATGTAAATATCGATAAATGCAGCAGCGCCAATCATTAGAAATCCCCAACGCAAAGCGCCTTTATACAAGCCTGTGTCTTTACCGTAATAAAAAGTGCTCATTAAAACTATCGCGATAATAATGCCCACACCCTCACCACCAAATGTGATCAGCATATCGGAGGTTACAGGAGAAAGAATGAAGGTGCCTATAAATTGCAGCGACAATAATATTCCAACAAAAATAAGTCCCCATTTATTATTGTGTATCAAAGCATATCGACCCAATGCAAGAAGTGCTGCAAACAATAAAAGCGGCGCAATAAAACCGGGGGAATCTGTGTAAGTAATTGTCATCCATAAAACTGGAATTGCATTGTATCCATTCAACCATGCAGTAAGTGCATGACCTAATTCATGCACAGGCATGGTTAACCAAATACGCTGTATTGCGGCGCCCATTTCCGAACTGTTAAAAAGTAGCCCTATCAGCAACATTATCGGCATAGCGAAAAGACAAAATTTATATTCCAGTTGCGCATCACTCACACTTGGCCATTCATATTCAACGTCATTTTTGGCCTTGGCTTTGTTTTGATTTTCTTTTTGTACTACCCCCTGCTCTGCACTCAAACGGGATTCCGCTGATAAAAGATTGCCTTCATCATCAAACCAATTTTTCAGTAAGCTACTACAAGACACACAAGATGCATGTTCAATAGAATTTTTATCGATACGGTTATTCGCTCCGCAACGGAGGCACTTCAATTGTCGTAAATTTTTTACGAGTTTATTGATGGCATTGATATTTTCTCTTTCCGCCGATAAACCCTGACAGCTTTTGCAACCAGCCAGCATTATCTCTGTACGCGGATAACAGAATTCATATAACGCAAGTTGACATTCGGGGCAGATTTTTTTTGAAGGCATAGCGTAAGAAGGCACTCTTATATCATTTGCTGCTTGAGCACCCAATAAAATTTCAACCTTGCTTTCCTCTAACCAAAACGACTGGCAATTTTGACATTGCATAACGCTACAGCTAAAGGAACCAAGATATGTTGTTTGCAAACTATTGTATTTACACGCTGGGCATTTCATAAGATCTACTAAAATTAAGATCAGAGTAAAATTTTATCGCTTAGACGACTGACGCTTTTTCTCCGACGCTGGCACGGACGATGAAACCCAACTTTTTACAAACAAACCCAAACCCAATCCACCAAGAAACACCAACCAAAATGCCAACACAGGTTTATTTTCCAAACCGCTCTGCAAGTTCATACCAAACACAGCGGATACGCTCATCAATGGGAATGCAATAGCAGCGAGTATATTCAATTTATGTTGCGCGCGATTGCCGACTTCTGCGGCGCGAGCCTGCTCTTCCGAGCTGCGTGCAAGACGGAATTCCAACGCCAAACGTGCATCTGCCAGAAGCAATTCAAAACCACGCGCAATATCCACACTGCGATCACGCATGTCGATAATAAATGGATCATTGCCCAGCGATTCACGTGCTGTTTGCAAAGCCAACTTCATATTGTTGGATGAACGTGCAAGCGGGATCAAGGTATCGATGATTGTGAAAAGTGCATCAATGCTATTGGCTTTTTCAAAACAGTTTTCAAGCTCGGTATAAAGTGCTTGATAATCTTGCATATATTTATTCAACGCATGATCACCATGATCAATTCCTTTGTGCAGCCATTTCCCTTGAGGTAATCGCAAAAACACTTCATGTTCACGCTCGTTACTGTTCTTTTTTGGCGGCGCATGCAACACCACCAACAAATGCCCGGCTTCAAAAATTGCACGCTGCGCGCCCCAGCTTTCACTGCCCAAACGAGACGTAATTTCGTCGGGCAAATTCCATTTGTATTGACTGCGTTTCATTTTGTTCTCCTGATTGGTCGTTGTTTATTTTTCTTGATTCTGATTAGCCGCTTTTGTATCCCAATAGACAACTTTATTCAAATCCTTTTAATGAACAAAAATCATGTAGGGGCTGCCCCCTGTGGCAGCCAGGGCAGACACGGGGGGCTGCCCTCCAGGTTGTATTATTTATTCAACGCCGATAATTCCACTCTCTCGATTGGCCTGCCATCCAGAATTACCCAACTAATTGAATCGTAAGCGGTGATATCTTCGAGGGGATTTTTACCTAGCAATAAAAGATCTGCCTGCTTGCCTTTTTCAATGCTGCCGATTTCTTTTTCAAGACCTATTATTTTTGCATTACCTAGGGTTATGGCTTTGAATAATTGCGGTAGGGATATTCCCATTTCCAACCAGCGATTCATTTCCTGGCGACCATTGAAGCCGGGGAATTGTGTGTAAAAAGGGCCGCTGGGGGTATCGCTGCCAAATATCAACAGCTGTTCTGATTGTTTGAGTTGGTTGCTAAAAATTTTCACGCGTTCCAACATGGAGTGATAGACGCTCTTCACTTGTTGATATTGTTGTGCAGCAGTCATGGGAGTTTCGCTTTTGAAATAGCTGCTCATTTCATTTTTCATCCACTGACCCGCATCGGATTGATACCATCGAAATAAAGATGCTGGCATTTCATATTGAAGATCAGCCTGTTTAAAAAAATCCGGATTAAAAATTTCTTGCTCTCCATAAATGACTTGCACTGTAGGCTGCACTGCAATGCCGGATTTAATTAATTTTTTCGCAATGTCAGTCAGATCAGCTTGATTGATTTTGGCATCATCATTCCATAAGCCGTGAACCATCATATCTACCCCGCTGGCTAATCCAAATTTATACGAATCATAAGAATTAGCGTGTAAAAAAACGGGCAGCTTATGTTGATGCGCTTGTTCGACCAATTCACGCACTATCGCTTCGCTTGGCGTAGGTAAATTTTTATTGCGGCCGAAACCTTTTTCATAAAAAACTTTAATGCATCTCGCGCCTTCTTTTTTTCCTGCTGTAACCAATTCTGCTGGCGAATGTTGATCAGCATCAGTGATGTTTGTTGTTGAGTGCGAGTGCTTGTCATGCAAGTAATGACGAATAAGATCCGGGGACTGCTGTACAACATCCGGCATATTGGCAACGGGATAACCTTTGGGAATAATCACCGGCGAACAAAAATAGGCTTGGGGTGCAAGCGGTTGATTATTCCATTGATCTATAGCCTCGCTTGTATTGGCTAAATCCAACAGCGTTGTGAACCCGGCGTAGAGGTAACTTTTGGGAATTTGGGCGAGTGCGTCCTGATTAATTTTCGACAAGGCAGGATCATCCCCTTGCAAGATCAAACCGGGTACATCACGCAGATGCACGTGGGTATCGATCAAGCCGGGGATGAGATATTGCCCTTTGCCATCAATAACCCTGTCAGCATGAAATTGTTTAGAACCGATTTCGCGAATGCGATCATTCTCAATCAATAGGTTAAGGGGCTTGCTCACCTGAGCTTCGGCCGTAACAATACGGACGTTTTTAATAAGCAGGCTAGCCTTGGGTTCTGCAGCGGCATGATTCAGGCTGGCAAGAAATATTAATGGGATTAAGCGTTTTATAAATGTCATAAACTGGCTCCAGTGTTAGATGTGGTGAGCCATTTTGTGAATTTTGATCACCTCGGACGACCTCAAACGCGATCGAGGACATGAAAACTGCTAATCTCGCCGAAAAAATAATCGAAACTGCCAATATGAATCTTAAGGACTCTGAATGCAGCAACCGCTTGCACTGATTTTTTTATCCTCTGCGATTATTTGCCTGCTATTGGCATCCGGATTTTTAGGGTCGAAAAAACTCCAGTTTCTACCTGCGCGTTTGCATGGCATCAATTACTTGCTTTGCGCCCTGCAAAACTTTTTGGGATTTATCCTGTTTGGTTACGGATGGGAATGGGCCGGATTAGTGAGAGCAACCACCGCCATGACGCTGGGGCCTGCCATCTATTTTTATTATTCAAGCTTGTTGCAAAATCAAACAACTTTTAATCGCCGCTGGTTGTTACATTTAATTCCTGCGGGCCTGGTGCTTTTGCTGTGGCTATCCAAATCTTCCCTACTCTGGTTGGTTGATTATTTGATCATCGGCAGTTTCGCGATTTATCTGGCAACCAGCGTCAAACTCTTATTGGGCGGCTCACAACGTCTTCAACATCTTGCACAATATGCTGAACCGGCTTATCGCTGGTTGATGATATTGGTGGCAATTATGGGGATCAACTTGATAGTTGAAATGTTGGTTTCAGTGGAGCTCGCAACTGGCGTTGCAACGCGCGAATCCTGGGCGATTCTTTTAGGCGCCGGAACATTTTTAATTTTCCACAGTGCAACCATGCTATTGGTGCTGACCCGCGCACCCATTATGGAATGGATACATTCATTGCCAGAATTGCGATTCAATAAAACTCCAACCATGAGCGATGCCGAAGCGCAAGATATTTTTGAACGCTGGGAAAGAACCGTTCAGGAACGCGAACTTTACAAACGCGAAGGTGGACTCACACTTGATCAAGCTGGCAGAATTTTGGTTATCCCCGCGCGCAACATTTCACAGGCAATCAATCGTATTTACGGTGGCAGTTTTTCGCAATATCTAAACGATTGCCGTGTCAAAGCAGCGCAAACCATTCTGAAAAATAATCCTGACATATCCATTACTGATTTGATGCTGGAAGCAGGCTTCAATACCAAATCCAATTTTAATAAAGAATTTTTGCGTGTGACTGGATTGAGTCCGAGTGAATATAAAAAGCAAATTTTTCCTGACTAGTGCAAAAACCCACCTGATGGTGGGCTTCTTTTAACATAGGTTTATAAACTTAATATCGAGCCGTTATTTCGCTTCTCCTTTTTATCACGACGTTTATCTTTCAGTGATTTTTTAGGTTCTTTTTTGGCTTTCTCTTTGGACATAAATTTCACCTGCATTAATTAACCTATCGCAATAACTGCCGCCTGATATTGCTTTAGGACGGATATTTGAAAGCCATTTGCTGGCAGCCAAGCTGTAGCAGCGGCAAGTTAAAACATGCATAAATATTGCCCCCTGATGAAGGTTTAAAAATCAAGTTGTCACACAGGGTTTTATATCCATCACGTAAAAATATTCTTTACGTCCGAATATATTAATTTCTACCTTATCGCCCGCTTTAGACCCCAAGAGTTTTGACCCTAATAACGAAAAATAAGATATGCGCCCTTTTTCCGGATCGCTTTTGTCTGGCGGCACCAAAGTCAGAGTCACTTTTTCATTAAGTTGCATGTCAAACAGCGTTACCAGACTTTCAACTGCCACCCTGGATTTTTCATCAGCATTCCATAGTTGCTCCAGCCTGGATATATCCAATGCCAATTCCAGGGGCGTTTTATTCACCTTCCAACTCGACGTCAGGCAATAACGATAAAGACTCGACTCTAACCATTTTTGAAAAGCATTAAATGATTTAGCAAGCACAGAAATTCCTCCACAATAAATAAATGGTGAATGCAAGTGATCACTTGTGTTTAAAAAATCGGATGTAATAAAAATAAATGGCGAGCGATTTAATCGCTCTGCTTAACGGGGAAAGGCGAGAGATACTCTTTTGAGGATATAACGATCAAGTGCGTTCATAATAAAATATTTCGGAAAAATTAATCATGCACTTCAATCATAATCATTATTTTATTTAAGTCAAATAATCACTCCTGATAGAAAAACTCCTTGCTTGAATCAACTATAGATACAGGGGTTGCCACATCCAGAAATATGGAGTATGGTTCACCACATGAACACTTGCCCTTTTTTCCATCACATTTTATTAAACGTCGCGCAGAGAAAAAATTCTGTTCGCGTCTTCCATTTCTTAGGCGATTAGGTTTTTTAATAACTTAATCGCCTAACCTCACTCGCTACAAAAAACTCCCATTTTTTAATGTCGCTTTGTATAACGCCAAACGACTGTAAACCTATGCCTGTCTTTCGAGGTACTTATGTCTATTGCTAAAAAAACGCTTTTTATTTCCGAGCGGGATTATCAAAGCTTGCTGCCTTTGATAGAAAAATACGATACGCCAGCTGCTGAAGCACTGGATAACGAACTCGGTCGCGCCAAAATTGTTCGCAATACCGAATTGCCGGTAGATGTTGTGGCTATGGATTCGCAAGTGACGTTTATTGATTTGGATACTGCCGAAGAATCAACTGTGACCCTGGTATATCCCGCAAACGCCAATATTGAACAAATGAAAATTTCTATTTTGTCGCCTGTTGGCACTGCACTGATTGGCTTGCGTGTTGGTGGAAAAATTGATTGGCCTTTACCCAGCGGAAAAATTCGCCACCTGCAAGTGGTTGCTGTTACACAAGCAGAAAAAATCCATGCACAGCTCGCCTGATAACAAGTGATTACTATGAATACAGTGAATGAAAGATTACACAATATTTTTACCCATGTAGTGCAGCACAACTATGGCGAACATGAGTTTCATCAAGCCGTTAAAGAAGTTATTGAAACACTGGTACCTGTGCTGCACAAACACCCTGAATATGCGGATCAAAAAATTATTGAACGTATTTGCGAACCAGAACGGCAAATTATTTTTCGTGTGCCCTGGCAAAATGATAAAGGTGAAGTGCAAATCAATCGCGGCTTTCGTGTGGGTTTTAATAGCACACTTGGCCCTTACAAAGGTGGTTTGCGCTTCCATCCTTCTGTGCGCCTGGGCACAATTAAATTTTTAGGATTTGAACAAACCTTTAAAAATGCGTTATCCGGTATGCCGATTGGCGGTGCTAAAGGCGGTGCAGATTTTGATCCAAAAGGAAAAT
>CAMLRJ010000086.1 GCA_946482345.1 uncultured Cellvibrio sp. | reverse complement strand
CCCTTCGGGCAGCTTCGCTGTGCAAATTGCTCCTGCAATTTGTGGCAGGGGAGGGAACCGATTTCACTCTGTATTAAGTAGGGAGTAAAGTCCCTCCCCCTGCCAAGGGGGAGGTTAGGAGGGGGTAATGCTTTCAAAAAACTTCCTTCAAATTCTTCAACTGCTCTTTCAAAAATTTTCTCTGCGATTCAACCGAGTCATCACCCGAATACTCAATCAAAGTCCATCTTTCTTTTGCTGTCATCGCCTCTCCGGGTTTTAATTTTTTGTATGCGGCATGCACTTCCATTTCCAAAATTCCCAGACTCTCATCAGTTGGGCTGTATTCCATATAAAACTCCAATTGCCCTTGCTCCGGATGAATATTGGCAACAGGTTCCAATGGAAATTGCACTATCAGTAATTGTTGTTTGTTAAATCCTGCAAACCAACCTTCATTAGGTTGAAAAAACACTTTTCCTTTTAATTGTTTTTTATTTTTTGGAGGGTTTTCCAATTTCAAACTTAATAAACCCTGGACAATCTCATAGTTAACGGGTGCAGAATCGGGTGAGTCCCAGGACGTTGTGCGTACAGGCACGGAAAGATCAACCGGTGCATAGATTCGTGTTTGCGGAAAACTGCGGGTGTTGAACCATATATCCCAGGCAACATCGGATTCGCGACTGTTGGTTGCTTTCACCAGCAAATCAAGTTGACGGGGATCATCAGCAACCAACTCAAAAGTTTTTTCCACAGCCAAACCACTGATTGGGCTAGCGGGACTTTTCATGGAAATTTTGTGTGCTGAATGATTGAGTATTTGATTATCCGCAAGAGTAACAAATGGATCAGGCGGCCATGCGGCATTATTTTTACGGCGCGATTCAATTAATGATTGTGTTGACCACCAGGCTGTTTGCGGACCGAACCAGATTTCATGCCCGAAGTAAGGCATGAAATCGGTATTTTCATCAACCACCAGAGTTTGATGATTTTCTACCGCAGGGCCCAGTTTTAAAAAATTGGGCTGATTTTTGCGGGACAGGGACAAAACCCTGCCACCGGCATCAGGCGTGAGCACTACCGAAATTTCAGAGGATGCAAGAGTATATTTTTTCATATCTGCCAGGGAGAATTGCGACAGGATTATGCTTGTGAAAAATAATAGCGCAGCAATCAGTTTCAACTCATATCTCCAGTCAAGTATTGTCAATAAACGCATAAAAACGGCGCAATTATTACCATTTTTGCAGTATTGCACCAGCGCCGGAATTAAAAGCCGGTAAATGAATCGGCGCGGATAATCTTTTTAAAATAGCATCTATACTCAGGTTGATATTTTTATATAGCGCGGAGAATCACTAGATGGAAGCACTTTGGTATTTTTCAGGGGAAAACGGAGTTTTCTCAGTTCCCGATTATCAAATCATAGTCAACAACCAGGGAGAGTTGTTACCTTTTGCAGCCACCTGTTCAGAAGATACAGAATCCGTTGAAGAATTTGTTGAGTTCTGCAAAAAACACCAGATCATTGTTTTGGTAGGAGATCAGGGCAGGTTTAATGATGCCTATCTGGAAGCCATACCACCGGATTTATCCAGATTGGCATTTGTCACACCCTACACAGCTGAAGCATCCCGTCATCAAATTGACAAGCTGGGAGTTGATGCCTATTTGTTTGCCAGTATGAATCACAACGATTTTGTTGCCGTGATTAAAAAAGCATTTGACGACAAACAAGCAGCCAATTCTTTGCAAGCTGAAATCAAAAAATATTCTGATATTGCATTCACTGCCATGAGTTCCGCTTCTGAAATGGGAGTGGTCGCATTGCTCGCAGAATCCGTACAAAGTGCTATGGACATGAACAAACTGGCACAATTAACACTCGGTTGTGTGAATGATCTGGCAATGGAAGGCATAGTGCAATTCAGCTTTGATAAATCAGTCAGCATTTTTCCTGAACACACCTCGGCATCTTATAAACGATTGTTGGAAACCATGAGGTCATCCAGTTCAAGAATTGTTTCGCATGAACGTTTTTTGGTATTCAGTTTTGATCACGTGCAGTTACTGGTTACCAATGCTCCCGTCAATAACAATGAACGATATGGACGAATGCGCGATGTGTTGGCACAGATAGCATCCATAGTCGAATCGCGCGCAAAAACTTTGCAAGTGAATGAAATGTTAAAAGAACAACAGGACAACGCACGCATGGTGATGATGTTGTTGGAAATGGCATCGCGCGATAATCGCAATTCAGTCAAAGCAATCATGACGGATTTATCTTTTTCATTGCGACAAATGGCAATGGGTCTGGATCTCACTCTTGCCCAGGAAACAGCCATGACATCTCTTGCCGATGCTGCACTGGAAGCGCTGGAAAGTTTGCAGGAAGCCACTATTGCGGTTGAGGGACATTTTCGGAGTTTGTTGGCCCAATTGGATGAAGCCGCCAATCTGTTAGACAACAATAACGGAGATAAAAATAAAGAAGATTCCTCAACCAGCTCAAAGGTAGAGTTGTTTTAATTATCATGTGGCATCACAGATTGAATCCGTACTGTGATTTTACAAATCCATTTATTCTCCGGAATGCAATCAGTATTTTGGCATTTACCATTTTGATCACTGGCGTTTACGCAATTGATACCAGCCTGAAAGAAGATCGTATGCTGCAACGCTTCGGGGCAAGTGGTATTGAACGGCTACGTTTATTGAATGGATTGATTGCCGATGTCAAAACCAAAACTGATCTTGAAAAAATTCAACAGATCAACCAATTTTTTAATGCGCAGGTGAATTTTCAGGAAGACAGACTTCTCTGGAAAAATCTGGATTACTGGGCAACACCATTGGAAACTCTGGGACAAGCCGCTGGTGATTGCGAAGACTACGCCATTGCAAAATACTTCAGCCTGTTGGAAGCAGGCATTGATATCGAAAAATTACGGTTGATTTATGTTAAAGCGCAAATCGGTGATGCCAGCAGTCGTTTGTTTCAGGCACACATGGTTCTGGGGTACTACGAAACCGATGATAGTATCCCTTATATTTTGGATAACTTGATCTCGTCAGTTGAACAAGCCAATCATCGTCCTGATTTAAAACCGGTGTTCAGTTTTAATTCCGGTGGAATTTGGGTTGGCAATAAACCAACCGAGGCCGACCCCACCGCTCGTTTATCACGATGGCGGGATTTACTTCAACGCACACAAGCAGATGGTTTTTAGAAAGGTGTCACTATGTCATTAATAAAACAATTGTGGATCGGTATGATTTTACTTTTGCTGCTGTCGTTGGGCGGTACGTTTGTCATGAGCCTGATATCTGCCAAAGAATATCTCACCAATCAATTAAAAATTAAAAATATTGATGATGCAAATTCGCTGGCGCTTTCACTCTCACAAATGGATAAAGATAATATCGACATAGAGCTGATTATCACTGCCCAATTTGATGCTGGCCATTATGAATACATCATGTTTAATGACCAGCATAAAAAACCCATTGTAGTGCGACAATTCGACAATTCCGAAAACCCTGTTCCCGAATGGTTTGCCGAATGGATCAATCTGGATGCTGCACCCGGTGTCGCACTAATTCAGGATGGTTGGCAACAATACGGCAACATTATTGTAAAAAGCCATTCCAGTTTCGCTATGGAATCTTTATGGAAACAAGCAAAAGGTTTGTTGGAATGGTTGCTGATTAGCAGTTTATTAGCGAGTTTGCTGGGCATCTTTACATTTCGTCGCATCACCGATCCACTCAAACAATTAATTGAACAAGCAGAGGCGATTAGTGAGCGTCGATTTATTTCATCAACCGAACATGGTATTGCAGAATTCAAACGATTGGCAAAAGCCATGAACCGACTTTCCGAGAATGTCAAAACCATGCTGGAAAAAGATACGGCCCAATTGGAATTATTACGTCGCGATTCTTTACGCGATTCACTGACTGCATTAAATAATCGATCGCATTTTTTAAGTATGCTGGATAACACATTAACTCGCGATGACAGCGAAAATATTGGCGTGATTATTTTATGCCGGGTGCTGAATTTACAGGAACTCAATAGCAGTATTGGCCGCAATCAGGTAGATGAAATTATCAAGGAAATTGCACAAGCATTTCATTATGTATGCCAGCAACATACCAACAGTTATGCGGGCCGTTTAAATGGCAGTGATTTTGCGATAGTGATCCCGGCAGTCGAAGCCATGGATTCATTGACAGCTGATCTGGTGCAACGATTAAACTTCCAGCTAATTGCACGCGATCATCAAAACATAGCCATTCCAATAGCCGCCATTCAATACCAAAGCCATGATGACCGACATAAATTAATGCACCATCTGGATGGCGCACTTGCACAAGCAGAAATAAAAGGCGATCACGCGGTCATTACCTGTGTGAAAGCACAAGCGTCAGGCCATCATCGAAATTTATCTGACTGGCGACATGATATTCATTTTGCTCTGGAAAATAATTTATTGTCGCTTGGAAAATTTCCGGTACGCAATCTAAAAGGTGAAATATTACATATAGAGTCACCGCTGAGGATGCGCTTGGGCGATGAAGATAAAACCGCTGGCTATTTTATTCACTGGGCATCGCGCCTTAATTTGCTGACGGTGATTGATTTGGCCGTAGTAAAAATTGCGCTGCAAAATTTGCAACAAGCAATGTCACCTCTGGCAATTCATATATCATCAGATTTATTAAATAACTCACGCGCAAAAGAAGAATTTCTCACTCTACTGAATCAAGCCAGCGATCGCACTCAAAACTTATGGATTGAATTTTCAGAAGTATCTATTTTGCGCTATCCCAATGAATTCCGCAGCCTGACAAAAGAATTGCGACAACTGGGTTGTAAAATCGGCTTGGAACATGCGGGCCTGGAATTTATTCGATTCGAACAATTACAGGATATCGGCATGCATTACCTGAAAATCGATTCAGCTATTATTCGCCAGATCGATAAAAATCCTAGCAACCAAACTTTCGTACAAAGCCTTTGCCAATTAGGTCATTCACTGGGAATTATTATGATCGCAGAAGGCGTGACATCGGATAATGAAAAATCCACACTGATTAAAATTGGGGTGGATGCGTTTACGGGGCCTTTGATTATTTGATTTAAATTTTCCGCCATCTCTGAAAATAATCACATGGATGTGACACCATTTCAAAAACATGAATATTACAGTTTCATCAAACTTCTTCCCACAAGCTTCCATCTATACTCTTGCTTGATTCACTTACAATTTGCACAACTTCAGGCCACTGTATGTTTAATTGGTTTTTAAAACTCTGAATATCAATATAAGCTATCACCTCACCTTTTGTTTGCAACTCCCAATTCTCACTATTCCATTCAGCAAACTGAAACTCTCCTGCCGCTTCACCATATTTAACAGCTACAAAATACAAACCAGTGAGGTTTGGCTTTCCTGAACACCAATTTAAAATAATTTCATTACTCATATTAACTTCCTAAAATTTAGATCTAAATTGCTCGGCTATTTCCGCAAGATCCAGCAGATATTGAGGCTTCTCTTTATATGTTTCATGAGCACTTTCAATAAAGCCCAACAATAAATAGTAATTTCGATGCGTAAATCCTTCACAATAAATCAACGCCGTATTGCTTGTGCGATCATATGCAATCCTCTTTAAATTCCATTTTTTCGAAGTAGCATCTTTTACATGTATATGACTCATTCCTGCCTGCTTGACTGTACTTGGAAAATCATAGGTTGTATCCCTGCCAAACGACGGATGGGCTATGCCTGTCTTCTTATACTCCCTAAATCTTTCAACAAGCACTGATATCTTTTCTTCTGAACAACTGTCTTTAAAATGAGAACTCAAAAATACCTTTACGTCCATGATTACTCCGCTTCTATGAATTCAATGACCTTAGTTTTTTTATTTTTTAAAATTTCTTTTGATTTTTTAGCTGACCTATTTGCATCAGTAAGGGTTAATTCCTCATTTTTTACAGAGCCTTTTTTTAATTTTTGCTTTTTCACAACTATTGGCTTTTCCACAAAATACCCTCTTAAATATTTAAAATAAAATTATCAATCTGCTCGCTTCTTTCCGGGCGACCACAGAATTACTTTAAAATTGGCATCGTCACCTAAAACGTCCAGATCCATTCTAATCAAGAACACCAGATTGGAGAAAAGTTCATCATGTTTTTCAGCATCTTCTTTTGTAGCACCAATTTTTGTACAGTCAAGGTACTTAAACATTGCTTCAAGCACATTTTGCGGTGCAAAAAGCAATAGATCATTGCAAGCTCTGGAGAATTCCTCGCGTCCTTCTCGCGAATTATTACCCTCCAAAACTCCATTAATCGAACCTATAAATGCTTTATAGTAATTCATCTTATTTGAATGCCAAGCAACTTCTCTTTCTTGCTTTTTTGTAAAAAAATAACTTACAGAAGCTGTTATCACACTTACAAATATTGAAACGAATCCCGTGATGATTGCTACGAACATATATAGCCTGATTTATTTAATATGGAATACTGACTATATCTCTCTGTACTATATTATTTCAAGCCTTTATTAAGTGGGCAACATACATTCCAGTCTCAATTTCCAGACTAATAGTGTTTTAGAATCGGCATATCGTTTGCGATATTAGGTCAGATACAAGAGTAAAAATTAAACTGCAACCAACTCATCAAGGAAGATAAAAATGGCAAGACTAAATCGTTTTAACCCGATTTAATCAAACTCAACAAATCACTCATCGACCCGGCAAATACATCGGTGTCAACCGAACCTGTTACACCTGCTACTGAACCCGACTGCGATGACTGCCAAAAGCTCCAACTTTTCCAACTGCTCGGAATTTTCGGTTGGCTTACACCGTATTCTGCAATCCATAGTGGATATTTTGAAAAATCGGCGTTGACTGTTTCGTTCCAGAAATTGGTATTGGTGTAAATCATCGGCTTGCGCGAAAGGGCTTTTTCGACTGTGTTCAACCAGATTTGTAAATTCGCTGCAACACTTGCGCTGCCAAAAGCGCCTTTGTAAATTTCGATATCGACTACTGGTGGTAAATCATTTGCTGCCAGGGAAACAACGGCGTTAATAAAATTCTGCGCCTGGGTTACAGGGTCATCGTTGGTTTCATAAAAATGGTAAGCCCCACGCAAAATTCCCGCTGTTTGCATGGCTTGCCAATTGGTATGAAATTGCGGATCTGTGTAGGTGTTGCCATCGGTAGCTTTAGCAAAAGCAAAAACAATTCCGGCATTTTTTACGGATGACCAGTTAACGCTGCCCTGATAATGGGACACGTCGATTCCGTGAAGATTATTGGTTGGCATAGACACTCCTTTTTTTGATTGCACGAAGATCAATTAAATATTCAAATCATCAGTGTCATCGATTAAGTTCGATAATTTACTTTGTCCGCGCATTTGACGCCGCGCAAGCAATTTTTGCTGCGCGGCATCGGGTAGATCGGTGAAATAGATCAGGTTTTTTTCAACCATTATATTAATCACATCCTCTACCACACGGGCCATGCTGTGATCGGTTTGCGCCAACACATGTTGTTGATATGTTTTTAAACTGCGCATAAAAATTTGCAGCTCAGGATTATCATCTTCCAAAAACTCTGGAAAATTCTCATCCTGAATTTTGCTGATTGCTACAATTTTTCCGACGCCATCGCGTTTAATGAACATAGAGTGTCCTTGGTTAAATAAAATAGATTAGTCCGTAATTAACCGATTGTTAGTCAGCAAATCCTGAATAATCGCACGATCATCCAATAAGGTTGCACCATTATTATCGATAGTCAAATTTACATTTTTCAAAATGATTGTCATGTTTTCTTTGGTGGCATCGTAGCCTGATGAAGCAAAATCGCCACTGGCACTCACATGAACAATCGTCCCCTGGACACCATCAATATTGGTGGTTTCAAAATGTAAATAATTGACTAAATTACCGGGATCAACACCCAAATGAGACTCGCCTTGTAACAGGTCACGCAGATCCAACACATCGCCTTCTGATTTACTGAAATCCATAATCAGATCGGTTGCGTTTGGCGTTACTTTTGTTGAGGCACCGACACCAAAACCATTTCCGGCTCCCGCATCAACCGCGCCCGGAGTTGCAGCCTGATCACCCAGTGTCCAGACAAATACATCACTGCCAAGATCACCGCGCAATACATCGCTGCCACTGCCGCCTTGAATGCGATCATTACCTGCACCACCCCGTAAGCCATCTGTTGATGCACCACCATAAAGGTAGTCATTATTCGCACCGCCATAGGCCAGGTCGTAACCATCACCGCCGATAATCGCATCGTTACCTGCACCACCCAATCCAACATTGGTGCCATTAGCGGATGTCACCGACACTGAACCCTCGGCTTGTGTCATCAGTTGATCATTGCGGATATCGGCAAAAGTTTTACCGGTTGAATCAGCTGCACCCAAACGAATGACATCGTTACCTGCACCACCATCAACATAATCATTACCCGCAAGCGCTTCGATAACATCATTGCCGGAAGTGCCAGACAAATTGTCATTGGTGATGGTTCCACTCAAGGTCACGCTGTCAGTATTGCCCTGAATATTGATCACTATGTTGGCAAGACTGGTTTCACCTGATGGATCAGTCACCCGGTAAGTAAAGATATCCTTCAGGGTGTCACTGGTATTCAGTGAGTTAATCTGGGCGCTGTTGGCATCCAGTGTGTAGGTATAAGTGCCGTTGGCCTGTACCACCAATTGGCCGTAAGCACCGACAACAATTGATCCCACATTGGATGCAGAACCGTTCACCGATTGAATGCTGAGTGTATCGCCATCAACATCCTGATCATTAGCGGTCAAATTACCGGTAACACTGTTCAGGGTATCCTCGATAACACTGGCAGAATCCGCTGCTGCAACCGGTGTGTCATTCACAGCAGCGACTTCAATAACAATACCTCTTGTACTGCTCGACTCAACATTTGTTGCCGTCTCTCTGGTAACCACGTCAAGACTTAAGGTGTAGTTACCACTGAAATTCACTGGCGGACGCAACTGAAGAGTGGAGAGGTTCCAACCCGAGAGGTTGAGCGATGTTGAACTCGACGTTGCGGTAAAACTGTGTGTACCGTCAGTCAATATGCTGCCCACCAACAAATTTTTGGCTGTGATTGATACCAATGTTTCAGATCCGTCTGTATCGGCCAAACTGACCACTATGGGTGCTAACTCTATGTAACTGTCTTCAACACCCGTATTGGTCATGGGATAGAAACCCCCTGCACCATTAGCTACAAATGTGTCATGAATTCCACCGGCTGATTCAAGGCTGGCGATAGAACTATAAAGTTTGTAATTGGCTGCAGTAAGCTCCAGAGCTGTACCGCCATTGACACTTAACGACGGTTTGAATGCACCAACGCCATCGCCGTTGTAAACAACCCAATCCAAAGAGTAATAGCCATTAGCTGTTGGAACGAAATTGTTAGCGGTTTTGATACCCCAGTTGTTGTATGGCTGATTTAACAATTCAGTTCCACCCACCCTCAACACTGATGAGTCATCCATGTAGGTACTGAATGTGTAGGTTTTACCGGCTTCAAGGTAAATCAACCCGGTAACACGGTATGCACCATCAGTGGTAATACCGGAAGGAGATCCTGAACCCGCCACATAATTTTGCGGTGCGCTGGAAACGCTGGTCGATGCTGGCG
>CAMLRJ010000085.1 GCA_946482345.1 uncultured Cellvibrio sp. | reverse complement strand
TTTATTTTGACGGCTGCAACCGATTATGCAGCGAAATACCCTGAATATCGTGGTGAAGCAGCTGATAAAAAAATAATGAGGGCTTTACAACCGATTGCGCAAAAATCTTATCAACAACTATTAACAACACATTTGCAAGATTATCAATTGCTGTTTAACCGGGTTGCTTTGGATATAGGGCAATCGTCACTTGATTTACCCACACCCCAATTACTTTCACAATACAAAAAAGGCAACAGTGTTTTGGATAAAACATTGGAAGCGCTCTATTTTCAATTCGGTCGGTACCTGTTAATTGCCTCATCACGTTCTGGCTCCTTGCCTGCGAATTTGCAAGGAGTTTGGAACAATTCGATAACGCCACCCTGGAATGCGGACTATCACGTCAATATTAATTTGCAGATGAATTACTGGTTGGCAGAAACCGGTAATTTACCGGAATTGATGAATCCATTTTTCGATTTTGTCGATAATCTGGTTGAACCGGGGAAAATATCCGCAAAAAAAATTGCCCATGTAAAAAAAGGCTGGACACTTTTTTTAAACACCAATATCTGGGGATTCACCGGTGTTATCGAATGGCCAACGGCTTTTTGGCAACCTGAAGCGGGTGCATGGTTAGCACAACATTATTATGAGCATTATCAGTTTTCAAAAGATGAAAACTTTTTACGGCAGCGTGCTTATCCATTAATGAAATCTGCCTCTGAGTTTTGGCTGGATTTTTTAGTGAAAGACCATCGTGATGGTTTGTGGGTAGTGAATCCTTCGTTCTCGCCTGAACAAGGAAACTTTACTGCCGGTTCTGCCATGTCACAGCAAATTGTCGTCGATTTATTTCGCAACACACTGGAAGCTGCCGCTATTCTTGGCGATAAAAAATTCGCGTCTATTTTGAATAAAAAAATGGCCAAGCTGGATCAGGGCGTCAGAGTAGGCAATTGGGGACAATTGCAGGAATGGAAAGAGGATATAGATGATAAAACCAATCAACATCGTCATATTTCACATTTGTTTGCATTGCATCCTGGCAAACAAATTACCGCGCAAACCAATCCTGAACTATTTGCTGCAGCAAAAACAACCTTGAATGCACGTGGCGATGGCGGCACCGGTTGGTCGCAAGCCTGGAAAATCAATATGTGGGCAAGAATACAAGATGGCAATCGTGCTTACAAAGTCTTAACCGAACAATTGCAGCGCAGCACGCTGAAAAACCTCTGGGATAATCATCCACCTTTTCAAATTGACGGCAATTTCGGCGCATCGGCCGGAATCATTGAAATGCTGATGCAAAGTCATGATCAGGCAATTGATTTGTTGCCTGCATTACCGGATGCATGGTCGAGTGGATCGGTAAAAGGTTTACGTGCACGTGGTGGATTGATTATTGACATGGAATGGAAAAATAAAAAAATATCATTGATTAGAGTGACAACTGCAACATCAGCACCGCACCAATTCAGAATAGCGTCAGACCTATTGGGTACAAATGGTTTGATGTTGGATGGTAAAAAAATCCCGGTAAAAATGGATGCTCAATTTACCCGGTTTCAACTGCAAGGCAATGGTACCTATCTTTTAACTGGAAGTGATATCTAACGCAATATTTGTCGGATATTGCAACAGCAAAAGTAAATCAAAAAATAATCTGTTAAATAAAATGTGTTAAACAAAACAAAGTGGAGAGAAGAATGAAGATCAACCAGAATAAATTATTTTTAAAAAATCGATTAAGCCGTTGGATAACATTGGCATCCATCGGTGCTTTGACGGGCGTTGGTTTGCCCAGTATGGCAGCTGATGAAGATGTTGAAACAGATGAAATTGTGGTAACCGGGCAACGCGCCAGTATTCAGTCTGCACAAGATCTTAAAAAGAATTCGAATGTTGTTGTAGATTCGATTGTTTCTGACGATATAGGTAAATTACCGGATCGCAGTGTGACAGAAGCATTGCAACGTGTTCCTGGTGTAACGGTAGGTCGTTATACCAATAACGATGCAGAACATCCTGCCGCTGAAGGTAGCGGTGTAGCGGTTCGTGGTTTAACGCAAGTTCGTGCGGAATTAAATGGTCGTGATGTGTTTTCTGCAGCCAGTGGCCGCGGATTAAGTTTTGAAGATGTTCCCGCAGAATTAATGTATGCAGTTGATACTTACAAAAGCCCGTCAGCCGATATGATCGAAGGTGGTTTGGGCGGTACAGTGAATTTGCGCACACGTATGCCATTTGATTCTGATGGTCAGTTGGCAAGCGTATCTGCAAAAGCTAACTACGGTGATCAACTGAAAGAAACCAACGATGAATATTCCGGTTTGTACAGTAATCGTTGGGAAACAGGTTTGGGCGATTTTGGTTTCCTTGTTAATCTTTCCACTTCTGATTTAGCCAGTCGTTCCGATCAGGTTTACACACGTCCTTATATGCCAAGAACAATTGATGGCGAAAGTGTATGGGTGTCAAAAGGTGTGGATTGGCGTCGCAACGATTATCACAGTACACGTGATGGTGTTTATGCAGCTTTGCAATGGGCACCGAATGATGACATGGAAATTTATTTCACTGCGTTTCGTAGCAAACACGATACGCTTTATGATGAGAATGCATTTTTTCTCGAAGGTCACAATGGTGATCAGGCCTTGGTTCCAACTGCCGCAAACAATTGGGTCTACAGCAATAATGATGCATTGATTTCGGGTGATGTCACTGTTCAGAATCCCGCACAATGGGGCCTTGATTTCGGTACCAGTACTCGCTGGGCAAATAATATTTCTCAAACAACAGACTACTCAACAGGAATCAAATGGTCTCCAAGTGATCGTTTGCATTTTTCCGCGGATATACAATTCGTAAAAGCAGAAGCAACTGTTGACGATTACACATTAGGATTAAAAGTAATTCCTGCCACCGCTCGTTTAGATGGTGTTGGAACAAAAACGCCATCAATTTTGATTGATTCCGCATACATGGCCAACTACGCGAATTATAGTCTCGGCCAAGAGATGACACATTTCGAACGCAATAATGCAGAAGCCAAAACAGGTCGCTTTGATGTTGAATATGATTTTGATGATGAAATTATTACTTCTGTTAAAGCAGGCCTGAGATATTCTGAAAAAACGGCTGACAATATTAATACGGGTTATGATTGGAATACTCGATACGCCACTTGGTTCGGATTCGATAAAAATACTCTTCCTAAAGTGACAGCTGATCAAGCATCACAATATTTGACTTTGTATTCATTCGATGACTTTCAACGTGGTGATGTAGCAGTTCCTGCTGCGGGTTATTTATATTCAAGAGCAGCAACAAGAAATTTCAAAGCAACAACTCTTATTATCAATAGTAATTGCTCTAGTGAACCATCTTCATGGGCTTGTGCTGATGCCGTATACCCTGATTGGACGCGTCTGGCTAATCCGGAATATCGCAACACTCAAGATGAAGAAACAGTATCTGCTTATGTGATGGCTAACTACGCATTTGAAGATCTTG
This sequence comes from uncultured Cellvibrio sp., assembly GCA_946482345.1. The sequence goes on along the minus strand of CAMLRJ010000085.1, from coordinate 6,389 downwards.
CAATGCCGATTGATGGTAACTTCGGTGTACGGGTCGTTCAAACGGATCTTGAAGCAGATGGGTTTTTGATTGTGGAACGCTGGGTAATTCAAGGTGTTGAAATTGCGCCGCGATCATCAGAAAAATATATAACTAGCAACTCCCATGATCATGTATTGCCAAGCTTTAACTTAAGGTTGCAAGCAACAGATGATCTTTATTTGCGGTTCGCAGCATCAAAGGCAATTTGGACTCCCAGTTTTGCTGAAACTCAAGCAAAAATCATTATCTCTCATTCTGTAAAAGACGGTGTTACAGGTACGGCAACCGTAAATGATTATAATCACAATATCAGTATCGACTCCAACCCCTATCTTGAACCGATGGAGGCAAATCAATTTGACCTTTCTGCAGAATGGTATTTTGATGACAGTGGTGGCATGGCGCATCTGGCAATTTTCCGAAAAGAAGTTGATAGTTTTTTTAAGAAGAACACAATTCCGTACACCATAGATTCAATTACTGGTGGTGATTACACGGGTACTGTTGATTACTCAGGAAATGTTAGCTATCTGGAAAATATCGGCTCAGGCAAAATTAACGGTGTCGAAATTGGAGCCAGTAAATTTTTTGACTCTTTGCCTGCTCCATTTGATGGTTTAGGGATTCAAGCTAACTACACTTATATTGATAGCAAGGCTGATATCCCGTTATTAAATCAACCGGATGGCGGCGACACACTTTCAGGTGCAGCACCGCTTGATACGGATCGTTCTACTTATGGCCAATTACCTGTAGATCAATTATCGAAAAATGCATACAACATTATTGGTATGTATGAAAAAAATGGCATCTCAGCTCGTTTGGCTTATTCATGGCGTAGCAAGTATCTGATTGCCTGGGGTGGAAATGGATTTGATCCGGATTTTCCGACAGGTGGTGGTAAAGCCAGAATCCCGGTGTATAACGATGATTATGGTCAACTGGATGCCTCCATCAGTTACACATTCCTCGACAACTACACAGTCACCGCGGAAGCCAGTAATTTGCTGAAAGAAAAAACCATCGGCATCATGGATCAAAATGGAGCAGGTGATCATGTTACCTATTCTTATGCTCAAGACGCTCGCTTTGCAATTGGTTTACGTGCCAAGTTTTAATAGGTAGAACTGCGTTACAAAAAACCTCACATGCAATTGTGGGGTTTTTTGTTTTTCTTAAATAAATCTTTCTTGAATATCCGTAAGGAGTAAAAGTATGACAAAGCATGATCGGATGACAGTTGAGCTGCAAGCTGTTAACCGGTTTTTAGTTAAATTTCTGATCAAAACCTTGATTCGGTCATTGATATGGATAATCGTCGCATTTGTCATAACCTATTTCTTTCCTGCGCACACATGGATTTGGTATGTGGCTTTTGCATTTATCGGTATTGCATTGTCTTTTGCTCTAGGTGTGAAGATTTTTTCGCATATACGTTCAAATACAGAGTAGACGTTTATGAAAATCTTGTTGCTTTAACTTGTAGTGGCATGTAGTAAAGAAGAGATATCCATTAAAAACAACAAATAGTGCTATCTCTATAAACGGTGAGCCAATTTTTGCATTGATCCATCCTCCAATAAATATCCCTTTTCGTGTAAAAGTAAGTAAAACAAAATAACTATTCACGTTATAAATACGATAATTGCGGAAAATAATGTCTGAGGCAAAGTTTGATGAATAATGCAATATCCAAAACGATTACCCGATTGAGCAGTATGAGTTTGTTGGTTCTGTGTTCTTGTTTCACTTTCGCAGAAAGTTTGCCTGAATTGGTTCACAAAAATAATCGTCATGCATTGATGGTTGATGGTGCGCCTTTTTTGATGTTGGGCGCACAGACCAATAATTCCAGTAATTACCCGGCTGCTTTAAAAGATGTGTGGCCATCGGTTAAAAAAATGCATGCCAATACGTTAAGTATTCCGGTTGCATGGGAACAAATTGAACCTGTTGAAGGGACATTTGATTTTTCTTATCTTGATGTATTGTTGAAAGAAGCGCGTGAACACAAAGTTAAAGTGGTGTTGTTATGGTTTGCAACCTGGAAAAACAATGCGCCGCATTATGCACCTGCATGGGTAAAATTGGATAACAAACGTTTTCCGCGTGTAGTAAAACAAGATGGTGACACTTTGAATTCTTTGTCGCCTCTTGGAAAAAACACTTTGCAAGCCGATAAAAAAGCCTTTGTGGAGTTAATGAATTATCTAAATAAAAAAGATAAACAACACACAGTCATTATGGTGCAAGTGCAAAATGAAGTGGGGACATACGGTTCTGCGCGCGATTATTCTGCGTTGGCACAATCGGTATTTAATGCACCGGTTCCGGATGAATTGATCCAAAAATTAAATTTGAAACCAGGCAACTGGCCGACAGTGTTTGGTACAGATGCCGACGAATTTTTTCATGCTTATCACATAGCAAAATACTGTAATGAAATTACTGAAGCGGGTAAGGCCGTTAAAAATTTGCCAATGTATGTGAATGTGGCTTTGCGAAACCCTTTTAATCCGGGTAAACCAGGTCAATATTCAAGTGGAGGTGCTACCGATAATGTGCTTCATATTTGGAAGGCTGCTGCGCCTGCGATAGATTTAATTGCGCCGGATATTTATTTCCGTGACCACAAAACGGTTTCCAAAGTTCTTGATATTTATGCACGTCCTGACAATGCGTTGTTTGTTGCTGAAATTGGCAATGATCAGCCCTTTGCACGTTATTTTTATCCAACATTAGGTAAGGGTGGTATTGGATTTTCACCTTTTGGAATGGATGATACTGACTACACCAATTATCCGCTTGGCGCAAAAACCTACAACGATCAAACTATCGAAGAATTTGCCCAGCATTATCGTGTCATAGCCCCTATGATGCGCGAATGGGCCAAGCTTGCTTTCGAAAATAATGTATGGGGTGTTGCCGAACCTCTGGATACTACTGGTGACACACAAAAAATCTGGAATGCGGAAGCAACACCGGCAGAAAAAGATCAATACGCAAAAGACAAAGCGGCTGCACTGACACAAACATTGGATTTGGGTTTGTGGGATGCTGAAGTTACATACGGTCGTTATATGTTTTGGATTGACCCACCGGTAGGTAATACGCCATCATCCGGTGGCGCCTTGATTGCGCAACTAAGTGATAATGAATATTTGGTGACAGCACATAAAGCGCGGGTGGAATTTAAACCATCCAGTGAATTAAAAGATAAAAAGCACATGATTGAACGCATAGAAGAAGGCCATTTTGAAAAAGGAAAATGGGTGATGGAGCGCGTGTGGAATGGCGATCAAACGGATTGGGGATTGAATTTCACTGCGCGCGCGCATGTGTTGAAAGTGAAAATGGCGAGTTATGTAACTGAATAATTTTTTGCCCTCACTCTTATATCAATTCCTTGAAAAGGAATTGGCCCCTCACTTTGAAAAAGGGAGGCGGGGGAGGGATTTAAGATGTTCAATACTGTAGAAATTTTAAATCCCCCCTAACCCCCCTTTTTCAAAGTGGGGAACAAATTCCCCTCTCCCTCCGGGAGAGGGCTAGGGTGAGGGAATGATTTTTTATAAAACCAACGAGGAAAACAAAGATGCTATCTGCAAAACAGATTCTCAAGCATTGCGTAATCGGAATGGCGTCGGTGGCTTTGTTACAAGGCTGCTCGAAATCGTCTGAAGAATCCGCAAATTCACAAACGGCAACCGAGCAAGTTAAATCACTCGCACAATTTGAAAAAACAGCGGATGGTGTTGTAGTGACACTCGCTGAAGGTGCGATTAAAAAAGTTCGCTTGCAAGTGATGAGCGAAAAAATTATTCGTGTTACCGCATTACCCGGAGTGGATTTTGGTGTGATGCCTGAATCCATACAGGTAATTGCCAAACCAGCGACCAATGTTGAATTTACTCTTGAGCAATCAGGCAATAATCTGGCGTTGAAAACAGCACAGGTTACTGCAAATTTATCATTGATTGATGGCACAGTGAGTTTCGCCGATGCCAAAGGTAATCTTTTATTGAAAGAAGAAAATCGCGGAACCGTTTCGGCAGTTACAGCGGATCCGATCAAACCTGATGCAGATTCATTTGCTTTACGTCAGGAGTTTAATCGCGATAGTGATGAAGGTTATTTTGGTTTGGGTCAACAACAAAATGGTCAGGTTAACTATGCTGGCGAAAATGTTGAATTGACAACACATAATCTGGTTAAAACAATTCCGTTTGTTGTTTCCAGCAAAAACTATGGCTTGTTGTGGGATAACAATTCGGTCTCTTATTTTGGTGATCCGCGTGCAACTCAACCTTTAAATGCGTCTTTAAAATTATTCGACGCAGAAGGTAAAGAGGGTGGTTTAACGGCGCGTTACTTTGATGGCGACAAATTATTGTTGACTCGTGTGGAAGCTGATTTGAATTATCAATTCTACAGCGACAACACTGTGCGTGAAATTCCGTTGCCTGATGAAACCAAAGACGCTAAAAATTTGCGTGTTGAATGGGAAGGCAGTATTGAAACTGATGAGGCCGGTATTCACCGTTTCAAAATGTATAGCTCGGGTTATGCAAAATTATTTGTTGATGGCCAAATGGTGTTGGATCGCTGGCGCATGAACTGGAACCCATGGTGGCACACATACAATATGGAAATGAAACCCGGGGAGAAAAAAGCCATTAAAGTAGATTGGACTGTGGGTGGTGGTTTCTTGCGTTTAACGCATCTTGATCCAATGCCTGCCGAAGAATTAGGTGAATTGTCTCTTGCATCTGAAACCGGTAAAGCGATTGATTACTATTTTGTGGCAGGTGATAACAAAGACGATGTGATTTCCGGTTACCGTCATTTGACTGGTGATGCGGTAATGCTGCCAAAGTGGGCTTATGGTTTTTGGCAAAGTCGTGAGCGTTACAAAACGCAAGATGAAATTATTAATACCTTTAAATATTATCGAGAGAAAAAAATTCCGATTGATAACATTGTATTGGATTGGTCTTATTGGGAAGAAAATGCCTGGGGCAGTCACGAATTTGACAAGAAGTTTTTCCCTGATGCAAAAGCCATGACCGATAAAATTCATGCAATGAACGGCAATATAATGATTTCCGTTTGGCCAAAATTTTATCCCACCACTAAAAACTATAAAGAGTTGAACGATAAGGGCTATATGTTCAACAAAAATATCGAAGAGGGTAACCTTGATTGGATTGGTCCAGGCTATTTGAATGCTTTCTATGATCCCTATCCAAAAGAATCACAGGAAATTTTCTGGAAACAAATAAATGAAAATTTAAATACCAAGGGTTTCGATGCATGGTGGTTGGATGCGGCCGAGCCGGATATTCATTCCAATTTAACGTTCACCAAACGTAAAGAAATTATGAGTCGTGAAGGTGGTATAGGTTCCGGTGCTGAATATTTCAATTCATATGCAATTCCCAATGCACAAGCCGTGTATGACGGTGAGCGAAAAACTGATCCGGAAAAACGTTCATTTATTTTGACACGTTCTGCGTTCGGTGGTTTGCAACGCACAGGCTCTGCTTTATGGAGCGGTGACACCTCATCGCGTTGGGAAAACTTAAAAGAACAAGTTGGTGCGGGTGTTGGTACGAGCATGGCCGGTGTCCCCAACTGGAGTTTTGATATTGGTGGTTTCACACCGGAAGATAAATATCGTTGGGGTAATAAAAAAGGTGGCGAAGCACTCAATATTCGCGATTTGAAACCTGAATTGGTTGCAGATTGGCAAGAATTAAATGTTCGCTGGTTCCAATTCGGCGCATTCGTTCCACTGTTCCGTTCACACGGCCAATATCCTTATCGTGAAATTTTCAGTTTGGCTGATGAAGGCACTGAGGTTTACAACACACTTGAGTCTTACATCAAATTACGTTATCGATTGATGCCTTACATCTACACTTTAGCGGGTGATACTTTCCATAAAGACGGCACCATCATGCGCGGTTTGGTAATGGATTTCCCGAATGATCGCAAAGCCTGGGACATCAACACACAATATATGTTCGGCCCCGCGTTTTTAGTCAACCCGGTGTATGAAGACAAAGCGCGTTCACGCGATGTGTATTTACCAGCAGGTGCAGATTGGTACAACTTCTACACCGGCGAAAAATTAACAGGTGGTCAAACCATCAAAGCTGACGCGCCTCTTTCACAAATGCCTTTATTTGTAAAAGCCGGTTCAATCGTTCCAACCGGTCCGTTAATTCAACACGTCGATGAAGGTTTGAATGCGCCATTAACTTTAAATATTTACATGGGTGCTAACGGCAGCTTTGATATTTATGAAGACGATGGTCGTTCAGTAAAATACGAAAAAGGCGAATGGTCACGCATTCCGGTTTCAT
>CAMLRJ010000084.1 GCA_946482345.1 uncultured Cellvibrio sp. | reverse complement strand
TCTTGGAAGTTAACAGAAAGTTCCTTGAAATAACCGGTTATGAAGATGGTGAACTCAATGGTAAGAATTACCAATCTCTCTGTATCAGTTCATTTTTCGGATTAGATGATTATTCTAGGTTCTGGCTGGAATTGAATACTGGCTCTCCTAAGTCTGGGGTATTTCGTCGTATCAGAAAGGACGGCAAAGATATCTGGATAGATGCGACCTACATTCCGGTCATCGTAAATGGAAAAGTTGTAAAAATTGTTGAAATTGCGAAAGATGTCACTGAGCAATATTATTCAGCACTTATGAATAAATCGTTGTTGGCTGCAATTGAACGTTCCAACGCGATAATTGAATTCACTATTGATGGAATAGTAATTTCAGCTAATAAAAAATTCTTAAATTCAATGGGTTATGCGTCGGTTGGTGATCTGGTTGGGAGGCATCACAAAATATTCTGTACTGATTTTTTTTACTTGGAAAATCCAAATTTTTGGCAGGAACTTGCTAGTGGCTATGTCAAAGACGGCTTGTTTCAACGAGTTGGTAAATCGGGCAATACTGTGTGGATAGAAGCAACGTACAATCCAGTTTTTAGTGTTGATGGATCAATAATAAAAGTCGTTAAGATAGCTTCAGATGTAACAGAAAGAATCGAAAGGCAATTAGCAATTCAGAAGGCTGCGGAAGTCGCGCACAGCACTTCTGTTGAAACTGCTCAAGTGTCAGAACATGGATCGGTAATTTTAAAAAGAAACATAGAAAACTCAGACAAAATTTCAAAATACATCAACCAGGCATCAGAACTGGTAGAGCAACTAAACTCGCAGTCCATCGATATTTCCAAAATAATAACCACTATAAAATCAATTGCAGATCAAACAAACCTTCTAGCTTTAAATGCAGCAATAGAAGCGGCCCGGGCCGGCGAGCAGGGGCGTGGGTTTGCTGTTGTTGCAGATGAAGTGCGGACTCTTGCTCGTAGTACTTCGAGATCGACCGAAGATATTAATAACATGGTTAAAAAAAACAGTGAACTAGTAAAATTTGCGAGAGACAGCATGGTCGCGGTTACTGAGCAAGCGGACATAAATGTTGAAATCATATCTGAAGCTGCGGCAATTATCGATGAAATACTTCAAGGTGCTGCTCATGTAGCGAAGGTTGTTGGTGATCTAGTCGGTAAATCATCTAATTAAAATATTTTTATATTGCTGTTTTTATTTTAAAGAGGTTCAGATGACATGTTGAATTTTATTGTTAATGAAGTTATTAATGATGCTTCGAGTGATACCACTAGATTTATTTTTAGGTGGAGAGAGGTTTCTTTGATTCTTGTGCATGTGTATGAATCTTTCGTTTTTGAAAATGAGGATTTTGTATTTTTTTCTGGTGTTAGGTATTGTTTTGATGACTTCTTGGTGTTGATGTTTGAGTTTGTTCAGTTAAATAAAATTTTTTATAATGTGCTTGAAGAAAATGAAAAGCTAGAGGAATTCTGCTCTCTACATTGTCAAAGACTAATGCAGCTGTGTATTTCGGGTAGGCTCAGCTATATCGACGAGATAATTATTTTCAGGAAGCAGATAGTTGAAGGAGTTGCTACTAATTCACACACTGTGTAATTGATTTTTAATTTCCATATGGGTTTAATGTGTTTCAGTCTTGTTATACATTCTTACTTTTACTTATAATTATTGTAATTTTTACATGCATATTTTTTTCTTACTCATTGATACCGTTACAAAGTCATAGCTACTTAGCTGGCAATTCATAAAATTAACTTTTTGGTATCAAATATGAATAAATTCCGAAAGTCGACAATTGCGATAATAGTGCTCATCGCTTTAACAGCATGTGGTGATGGGGGCGGTGGAAGTAACAACAATAGCTCGCGGATAGTTAATAATAACAACGCGCCTACGGCTATTAGTGGCAATATATCAGCTGGTAGGAGCTGGTTACCTCAGCACGGCTCTTTTAAAGCTAAAGATGTTGACGGTGATAGTCTGACAATTATTGAGATCATTGAAGATGCTAAATCTGTCCCTTCGAACAATGGTATATACACCCTAAAAAACGGGACATTATTTGTAAAAGGTCTGGACTATATCTACACGCCAATTTCAGGCCAAGCGAACAAAATAGAATTTATGGTTAGTGACGGCACCTTAACTAGCCGTGCCAATCTGGACATCTCAGCAGCCCTCACCGATCCGCTTGCAGAACAGCAATGGAACCTGCGGAACACTGGTCAAAAAGCCTACGCTTTGGGGGCTGGTCTATTTAAGTACCAGGTCCAGCAACTCGTTGCGAAGGGGATATCTGAAGCAGAGGCGACAAAGCTTATTCAAGCTCAATTTACAGTTTGGGAAAAAGCGCTGGTTCCAGGCGAGGATATGAATGTCGCTGGAGCATATAGCCAAGGTGTTACAGGTCAAAACACTATTGCTGTGGTCGTCGATCAAGGTCTTGAAATAGCGCATGAAGACTTAGAAGCCAACGTTTTACCGAATCGTTCACTGAATTTTAAAGAGGGAGCGTTAAACCCGACCGACCCAACCTATACCGGTATTGATGGTGACCATGGTACCAGCGTGGCAGGTTTGATTGCCGCAGTTGGCTGGAACGGTAAAGGCGGACGTGGTGTTGCACCAGAAACAAAACTGATTGGGATGAACTTTTTGGGAGCGCAGAGTCAACTCGGGAAACTCCTATCACACGGTATACCCGGCAGTGGGATCACACCGACTGAACCTGTCGCTGTTTTTAACCGCAGTTATGGCATGACCTTGCCTACATTATTTGGCTATGACGAGGCAGTTGAAATGTTACATGAATTTACTGCAACCGAGCTACGTAACGGTCATGGGGCAGTGAACATTAAATCGAGTGGTAATTCTTTCCGGATAGGGCGTCCAAACCACGAAAACAATTTCTGTAGCTTAAACGGTGCTAATGCCCTAGGTCTTGCGTGCTATAACGCCAACATGGAAAATTCGCAATCGTCACCCTATTACTTCAGCGTTGGTGCTGTGAACTCTGACGGCAAACATACCAGCTATTCAACAGCTGGTGCTAACTTGCTGGTGGTGGCACCCGCAGGTGAGTTTGGTGACAAATCACCCGCGATGGTCACCACTGACCAAATGACCTGCTTGCGTGGGTATTCCAGCTTTGCCACAGCCGATTTATATAATAACTATTATGGGCCCGGTTATTACGAAGCTGTATTTCCGTTTAACAATCCGGGGCATGAAGCGAACAGCAGCTGTAACTATACAAGTACATTTAACGGCACCAGCTCGGCAGCACCCAATACCTCCGGTGTGGTCAGTTTAATCCTCTCTGCCAATCCAACACTGACCTATCGTGACGTACGTCACATCTTGGTGAGTACATCCACCAAAGTAGATGTGGAAAATGCGCCAGTGAAGTTGAAACTTCCTGATGGTGAATTTATCGCTCATAGCGGCTGGGTGAAAAACAAAGCTGGGTTTGAGCACAATAATTTGTATGGTTTTGGTCGGGTCAATGCGGGTAAAGCGGTCGAAATGGCCAAAAACTACAAATCCAATCTGGGCGATCTAAAACTTGCAGAATGGACTGGTTTAGGACTCTATGGAACTAAAGAAGAAAAATTGAGCACAACAGTACCGGACAATTCTGCCAAAGGTGCTGAATTCAGCATTGAAGTGCTAGATGACATCGTACTGGAAGGGGCGCAGTTCCGCTTTACCGTCGCCAACAGTGAAATGACCATCGGCTTCGATGCCAACGGTAAGTTGTATAAAGAGTTCCAAACCACTGCAGGTACTGACCTCGCCATCGAAGTGACATCGCCACAAGGCACCCGCAGTGTCCTGTTAAGCTCTAAACAGGCTCTCTTGATGCCAGCAATGTCTCCAGAAGAGGATATATATCAAGGCTATATCCTTGGCGATTCAGTCATGTTGACGCAGGTATTTTATGGCGAAAAAGCAAAAGGTACCTGGAAAATAAAAGTACTGGATGCCAATGGCGCTGATGTTAATGCTTCCGGCGGTATATTGAATACAAAACGTTATCTGAACAATACCGCACTTTCGATTGTTGAAGGTGTTGCGATCCGCGTATACGGCCACTAAGCCAGGAGCAGAACATGATGTACAAATCAATAATCACACTTTCGCTGGCGCTGAGCTTACCTCTGGCGCAAGCGCAACAGGTCAGCGAAAACCCTGAGCTGTCGGAGCAGAACACCACCGAGTCAACCGAGCGGGTCGCTGCCACCGGTAAAGAACTGCCTTTTCAGGCTACATTTGGCACTTATGTGACGGTCGCCGGCTTGAGCGCAACGCCTGCCAACACCGTGGTCACCGCAGAAACTGTGGCGACTTTGGGGGCACATAAAGTGTATGCCGATCCAGGTCAAGCTAAACCCGCGGTGGTAACGCAAAACACGATAGTGCGGAATCTGATTAGCGGGAAGCTCGCGATTGTCACCGGCAATATTAGCGTGTTGACGCAAGATGTAGCGGCGTTGAATGCAGCTGCCCTTCAGCTGGGGTTAAAGCCACTCAAAAGCTTGCGCAATGGCCAATTACAAATGTTGCAAGCCAATTCTGGTACGGATTTACTCAAAATAGTAAAGCAACTGAAAGAATTGTCTGGCGTTAAAATTGTTAAGCTTGATGTACTAGACAACCAATTGACGCCGCAGTAACGATCAAATAATTTCCATTGAATTATTTTAATAGCTGTTGATTTTTATAAAATGCTCAATCTTTTATTGGGCATTTTTTATTGCTCGCAGAAGTTGAATGATTTAAGTGCTAGTGACTGTTACATAAAATTGAGATATTCCCTTTAAGGTAAAATGGGGGCCATCCTCTCAGATTGATTTAAATAAATTAAATGTTTCTGCTTTGTTACATATCCATACAATCTTTAATAAATACCATAAACTTTACCAACATCAATCTTGCGAACTCGCTGATACCGTCACAGTGCCTTAGTTACATTACTGGCAATTCAAACAATCAATATTTTGGTGTCAAACATGAAGCAATTTCAAAAATCTGCACTTGCGGTCACAGTGCTCATCGCCTTAACAGCATGCGGTGGTGGGAGCGATGGCAGCAGTAAAAAAATAACTCCGATGGTCATTAGCAACAATGCTCCGACGGCTATTAGCGGCAATATCCCAGCCGGGAAGAGCTGGTTGCCGCAAAAAGGTTCTTTTAAGGCGTCAGACACTGACGGTGATAACCTGAAAATCAGCGATATTCTCGAAGACGGAAAATCTGTCGCACCGGTCAACGGCGTTTACACCCTCAAAAGCGGCACTTTATCTGTAAAAGGTCTGGATTATGTCTACACCCCGCTATCAGGCCAGGCCAATAAATTACAGTTTGTTGTCAGTGACGGCACCTTAACTGGTCGCGCAGATCTGGAAATTTCCGCAGCGCTTTCTGATCCGCTGGCAGAACAACAATGGCACCTGCGCAATACCGGTCAAAAAGCCTACGCTTTGGGGCCAGGTCTATTTAAGTACGAGGTTCAGCAACTCGTTGCGAAGGGGTTATCTGAAGCAGAGGCCACTAAGCAGGTTAAAACTCAATTTGCAACTTGGGAAAAAGCGCTGGTTGCAGGCGAGGATATGAATGTCGCTGGAGCATATAGCCAAGGTGTTACAGGTCAAAACACTATTGCCGTAGTCGTCGATCAAGGTCTTGAAATAGCGCATGAAGACTTAGAAGCAAACGTCTTACCAAATCGTTCACTGAATTTTAAAGAGGGTGCGTTAAACCCGACAGACCCAACTTACATCGGCGTCGATGGCGACCACGGTACGAGCGTTGCAGGTTTGATTGCAGCCGTTGGTTGGAATGGTAAAGGTGGACGTGGTGTTGCTCCTGATACGAAACTGATTGGGATGAATTTTTTAGAAGGGCAGGGAGATATTGGCTATTTTTTAGCTCACGGTCTTCCTGGCAGCGGGATTACAGTTGATGAGCATATTGTCTTCAACCGCAGTTATGGTGAGACAAACACGACGGTGAAGTCTTACAGTGAAATAGAGGAGTCATTGCACGAATTTTCAGCGACTCTACTTCGAGGTTTTAGAGGTGCTGTTAATATCAAGGCGAGCGGCAATTCTTTTTTTGGTGAACACCCTCTTCTAGAGGGGAATTTTTGTGATGAAGGTGGTGCGGCAACGCAAGGCTTAACTTGTTTCAATGCCAATATGGAAGTTTACTCGGCATCCCCCTATTATTTTGTGGTCGGAGCAGTCAACTCCGATGGTAAACATACCAGCTATTCGACAGCAGGCGCTAACTTACTGGTGGTGGCACCAGCGGGTGAATCTGGTGTCAAATCGCCAGCGATGGTCACCACTGATCAAATGACCTGCCTGCGTGGGTATTCCAGTTTCGCATTCGACGATTTTTTCACTGAACGTTACGGTCCCGACTATTTTAAAGCGGCACATCCGTTTGACTATCCGGGGCATGAAGATAACAGCAGCTGTAACTATACAAGTATGTTTAACGGGACCAGCTCGGCAGCACCGAACACCTCCGGTGTGGTCAGTTTAATCCTCTCTGCCAATCCAACACTGACCTATCGTGACGTTCGTCACATCCTGGTAAGTACATCCACCAAAGTAGATCCGGAAAATGCGCCAGTGAAATTAAAACTTCCTGATGGTGAGTTTATCGCTCATAGCGGCTGGGTGAAAAACAACGCTGGGTTTGAGCACAACAATTTATATGGTTTTGGTCGAGTCAACGCTGGTAAAGCTGTCGAAATGGCCAAAAGCTATAAAGCCAATCTGGGCGAGCTAAAACTTGCAGAATGGACTGGTTTAGGACTCTATGGAACTAAAGAAGAAAAAATGAGCACCACAGTACCGGACAATTCTGCCAATGGTGCTGAATTCAGCATTGAAGTGCCAGATGACATCGTACTGGAAGGCGCACAGTTTCGCTTTACCGTAGCCAACAGTGAAATGACCATGGGGCTCGATGCCAAAGGTGAGTTGTATAAAGAGTTCCAAACTACTGCAGGAGCTGACCTTGCCATCGAAGTTACATCGCCACAAGGCACCCGTAGTGTCTTGTTAAGCTCTAAACAGGCACTCTTGATGCCAGCAATATCTTTTGAAGAAGATATCTATCAAGGCTACGTCCTGAAAGACTCAGTGATGTTATCGCAGGCATTTTATGGTGAAAAAGCCAAAGGTACCTGGAAAATTAAAGTACTGGATGCCAACGGCGCTGATATCAACGCTAGCGGTGGAATGTTACAAACCAAGGGCTACCTCAACAATACCGCACTTTCGATTGTTGAAGGTGTTGCGATCCGCGTATACGGCCACTAAGCCAGGAGCAGAACATGATGTACAAATCAATAATCACACTTTCGCTGGCGCTGAGCTTACCTCTGGCGCAAGCGCAACAGGTCAGCGAAAACCCTGAGCTGTCGGAGCAGAACACCACCGAGTCAACCGAGCGGGTCGCTGCCACCGGTAAAGAACTGCCTTTTCAGGCTACATTTGGCACTTATGTGACGGTCGCCGGCTTGAGCGCAACGCCTGCCAACACCGTGGTCACCGCAGAAACTGTGGCGACTTTGGGGGCACATAAAGTGTATGCCGATCCAGGTCAAGCTAAACCCGCGGTGGTAACGCAAAACACGATAGTGCGGAATCTGATTAGCGGGAAGCTCGCGATTGTCACCGGCAATATTAGCGTGTTGACGCAAGATGTAGCGGCGTTGAATGCAGCTGCCCTTCAGTTGGGGTTAAAGCCACTCAAAAGCTTGCGAAATGGTCAAGTGCAATTATTGCAGGCAGGTTCAGACGTCGATTTATTATTTTTAAAACACCAACTGCAACAAGTAAAGGGTGTGAAAAATGTAAAGATTGACGTACTTGATAACCGTTATTCAACACGCTAAGTAAAATTAAATTGCATCAAGGCTGATTTGAAAGGATCAGCCTTGCTTGAAAGTATTCAACTAAATATAAAATGAAAAAAATACTATTAATTTTTATTTTTTGCTGTATTCCTCATGCCTTCGCAGAAAAAATTGAGCGGATTTGCCAACATGACTTAGTGACGCGTATGCCAGACAACTGGCCGCCTTTCTCATACGTGAATGACGGAGTTCTAACCGGCTATCATGTAGACTTAGTCAAAGCCATTTTTAAAGGTATCGGATGTAACGTAAAGTTTATTACAGATGCCACATGGAGTAGATCTTTGCTGCTGCTTCGGGATGGGAATATCGATTTTTTAATGAATGCGACAAAAACAAAATCTAGAGAGGAAAATTTCATTTTTTCAATAGGTTATGAGAAAGAGTATGTTGCAGTTTATACAAAATCAAGAAAGTTCTGCGGCAGGGAAAATCAGACAATTCAAGAGTTTTTTGCAAAAAGAATGGTGGTTGGAATGGTTAGGGGGGCTGCATTTGGTGAATATATAGACAAAATCATTCAGGATAAGAATGTTAAAAAGTACATTTTCGAACTCAAAGACCATCAATCTTTACAAGATTTCGTTGAATTAGGTAGAGTTCATGCATACATCGATTATTACCATAATGGTGTTTTTTCTAATTTAAATGGCTCTCCAAGTGAAAACTCTGCTCATATGTGTACGGCCCCTATTAGTGTTGGCTATAATCATTTTATAGTGAGTAAGAGTAGTTCCTTTGGTAGTGATTTGATGGAGAGGATTAATAGAGAGGTTAATAAATTAATTACTACAGGAACTCTTGCGGTTATTAAGGGTAGTTATTTTTCTTCGCACTGACCTTTCCCCGGAATTAATACCAATCCCGTGATGAGATTTTCCAGCTTTGACAGGCCCCCATTTTTAGTACCATTCGTAGGATGAATTGAGCTATTCAATGGTCAATGGAAGCCACAAACAGCAAAGGTGGCAGGTTATTTAAAGCCCGATGAGGTCGACTCTTGTTATAGTCTTCCCGCCAAGCTTCGATTTTCAATTTAGCATCGGGTAACGAATCAAACCAGTGACAGTTAAGATACTCGTCACGAAAGCTCCCATTTAGCGACTCGATAAACGCATTATCGGTCGGAGTCCCCGGACGTGAAAACACAAGTGTCACTTTATTGGTATAGGCCCACAAATCAGTCATTTGACCTGCAAACTCACTGCCGTTGTCACAATGGATACGTTTAGGAATGCCTCGCGTTTTACAGAGCCGTGTCAGGGTCGCTACGACATTTTCCGAACGTAAACGAATGCCGATATCGGCCGCGAGGCATTCTCTGGTAAAAGTATCTACAACAGTCAAAATGCGGAATTTCTGACCGTTTGCCAACTGGTCCGCAACAAAATCCATTGCCCAAGCTTCATTTGGCATTGAGCTTTGTCTGTGATCGGCTTTCCGATGTGAACCGCTCACATGGCGTTTGGGACGTCTGGGCCTCAGTTGCAGCCCCTCCAAACAATACAAACGATGTACACGTTTCTTGTTCACATGGATGCCCTCACGCTTCAACATGATGTGGATCCGTTTGTAGCCGTAGCGTATTCTGGCTCTGGCAATCTCTACGATCCGCTGACGCAGCGCTTCCTGGGGGGCGGCAGAGTGCTGATAACGACAAGCAGTACGACTTAAACCTGTTAAGGCACACGCTCTGCGTTCACTGATCTGATAGTGGCTGATCAAGTGGCGTACCGCTTTACGGCGTTGCGGTACGCTTACCACTTTCGGGTGTTAAGATCTTGCAACATAACCTTATCGAGGGTTAAGTCTGCAACAATACGTTTTAGTTTCTCGTTTTCTTCCCGCAACTGTTTGAGTTCCCGGACTTGGTCTGATTCCAGACCCGCGTACTTCTTCTTCCACGCATAAAATGTTCCCTCTGCGATACCAAGTTTGCGGGCAATTTCAGCTATTGGTA
>CAMLRJ010000083.1 GCA_946482345.1 uncultured Cellvibrio sp. | reverse complement strand
TGAATGCAGAATATGAAATAGAAAATCAGGGATATTTTAATACGCCCAGTATTGGTATTTGTTTGTTTGGCGATGCTACTGTACCTATCGATGAGCTTCTCAAACAGGCAGATCAGGCCATGTATCACGCCAAGGCTACAGGTCGTAATACCTTTCGTTTCTTTGATCCGGAAATGCAATCTACAGCCGCACAGCGATTCAGTTTGCAACATGAAATGCGCGATGCATTACAACAAAATCAGTTCCAACTTTTTTATCAACCACAAATTAATGTGGATGGCAAAGTAACCGGAGCAGAAGCATTAATTCGTTGGGTGCATCCAGAACGAGGCATGGTGTCACCACTGGACTTTATTCCTATCGCTGAAGATTCGGGTTTGATTCTTCCTCTGGGAAAATGGATTGTCGAAACGGCGTGTAAACAATTGGTAAATTGGTCAAAAGATGTCGCAACTACTGATTTATGCTTGGCCATTAATGTCAGCGCAAGGCAATTCCAACAAGCTAATTTTGTTGAACAACTGCTTGAAATATTACGCAGCACAGGCGCTGACCCCCATAAACTTAAACTGGAACTCACCGAAAGTATGTTGGTGGATAACCCACAAGACATCATCACCAAAATGGACGCATTAAAAATTCACGGTATAAAATTTTCACTCGATGATTTCGGAACCGGTTATTCATCACTGTCTTATTTAAAACGCTTACCGATTAACGAATTAAAAATCGACAAATCCTTCGTCAACGACATACTCACCGACGCCAACGACGCCGCCATCGCCCGCATGATTATCCGCCTCGCACAAAGCATGGAATTAAGTGTAATCGCCGAAGGCGTAGAAACCAAAGAACAACGCGACTGGCTGGAAAGCGAAGGTTGTTTTAAATATCAGGGCTATTATTTTGGACGGCCTGTGCCTGTTGAGAAATTTCGTTATACGCAGTTTTGAGATTTAATTTTTTACTCTGGTCAGTTTTCATAGAAGATATACAGTGCTCACTACCAAATACTTGAAATAATGCGGCGCGGAGATATATAGTCGGTGCAGTGTATTAAACTGTTATGCAAGCCCATTTTCAGACTATGCGAATTTTTAACCTAAATAATTTATATGGCATTAAAGTTTCAGCTAGATAGAATTGCGATGAATACTAACTTCGCTTTATTCGAGGATCTGATTGTTAAATTTACTTACATCATTGAGCACGGAAAACCAAAGTTAGAGGTTTTCTGCTCAACAAAGGAAGCCCTAGAGAACGATTGGCAGATTTATGGCGCTAACCCTAATTCCAAACAAGATGTAGCATTGGTTCAATTCATTGAGCTCGGTGAGTCCAAGGATTTTTCACTTTCGAAAAGGGTCTATAGAATTAAATATGTTCAATTGGAAAAGTACGAAATTACCTACCCGAAGTATCCGGATGAAAAAGTTCTGGAAGATCGTTATACGTTCGAAATAGAGAAGCTAAATAGCTCACAAATGTTGAGCTAAAATTGCAGAGGGTAAGGTAAATGCATAACAAAGCTCTCAAATTGACAGATTTTCCTTTTTATAGCGTTATGCGTGAGATGAACAATAATCACAGCTTTGTGGTTTTGCTGCGCAAAAGTATTCCACAAAAACCCAACTTACAAAGTACGGCTGAGCTTAACATTACACAAGAGAAATTTATGTCGAATAATATTATTTCAATTGCGGTATTAATATTAATCATTTCAGGATGTACTTCTAATAAAGATGTACCAAGTTGGTACCCGTTAAACAGCTGTTATGTTGGCGCTTTAAATTTTGAAAAAGAAGGAGCAGTTAACCACCTAACTATCTGCCTGAAAAATAACAATAAAGTTACAGCCAATTTGAGATATTCAAACCAGTCATCACTTCACGGAAGAGTTGACAAACCAACTATATGCTCCAGCGAAGGCGAAATAAAACAACAGGATAAAGAAAGTAAGTTTGTAATAATCACTGAAAAAGGTAGATGTACTAACGGCAGGTCGTTTAATTCATTTTCAATAAATTGTGAGTTAAGCAATACAGATTCATTGATGTGTAGAAATAATCAATTTCCCAATGAAATCAACTTAACTAGAGTGCAGTAAAATGTATAACAGGCTCAAATATCGCACCCTCGGTGCTGGATTCGGCGTTAAATTTTTTTTGAAATTATGTGAGTAATGAATTGGAAAATTATGAGTATTATTTGATAGTAGATCTGGAAGCTACTTGTTGTGACAAGCAGTCGATTCCACGTAAGGAAATGGAAACAATCGAAATTGGGGCTGTGCTGGTTAATTCAGAAAGTTTAGAAGTGGTAGATGAATTTTGCACTTTCATTAAACCAATCCGTCACCCCAAGTTGACAAAATTCTGCACAGAGCCGACGACTATAAAACAATCTGATGTGGATAACGCTCCTGAGTATTCAGCGGCGATAGCTTCATTCAAGGAATGGTTATACCAGTATGATAATTTCCTGTTTTGCTCTTGGGGCGATTATGATAAATCACAACTAGAGCAAGATAGCCGGTATCACAATTTGTCGTTCCCGATCGGTTCTCCTCATCTAAATATCAAAATTAGATTCTCAGAAAAACAGGGTTTTTCGAAAAAATATGGAATGTCGCAAGCATTATCGATTTGCAAGATTCAACTTAATGGCGTGCATCACCGAGGTATCGATGATGCACGTAACATGGCTCGGCTGGCTCCATATATCTTTGGCAACGCGCGGGCAAAAATTTAACAAGCCTCTCGACATTATAACTTATGATATTTTCCAGAGATAAATACAAGAAAGATATTGATGCATCTATAAAGAGAAATCTTGCGGGGTGGCTCAGTAGCTTGGAATACAAATATAAAGGAGTAACGAAAAAATCCAGCAAAGTTATTTCGTTGAGTTATTCAGCTTCATTTGTAAATAAAAAGGTTCATAGATCTGTTGAACTAACTTATATTCCTGTAGGCGTAGGGAAAAGAGAAGTGCTTATTTTAAGTATTAAGCACACAGCTCCAAAAATTAATGAATTTGACTATACTTCAGCCTATTGCATGACCGTACCAGGTCCTAAAATATATGAGCAAGAAGGCGAACTAAGTCAAAAGCTAGATAACTGTCTAAGCCATAGGGTTGAGGTAATGAAATCTGATTTCTTGTCGGTGCTAAATGGTGAGGTCTTTGAAGCAGAGAATTTTGATTGGCAAGGACTAAAATAGTTCTTCATTAGTTTGGCCTATAACAAAGCAATGTTGCGTACGCATTTTTGTTGCGCTTTTGCATTTGCGGTGTTCATTGTGTGTAACACAAAAGCGCAACAGAAAAGTCACCGAAAATCTTAACGCTATGAAGCAATTAATCGAAGATAGCCGTACATGAATAAAGCACGCTTTAGTGTCAAATATTGAAGCTCCAGAGGCAAATGGTTTTGTTTATCTCATGAAGTCAGGTAAGCACTATAAAATTGGAAGAACCAATGCGCTTGACCGTCGTCAATATGAAATTGGTCTCCAGCTGCCTCACGGCATTGAGCCTATTCATAGCATCGCGACTGACGACCCTAGCGGTATAGAGGCTTATTGGCATCAAAAATTTAAGGATAAGCGTATGAACGGGGAGTGGTTTAATCTAAATTTAAAAGATGTGGCAATTTTCAAAAAACGAAAGTTCACGTAAGTAATATGAACAATATAATTGCTTCATACAAGTCGCTCCAGCACCGCGCACTTCGCGTGCTGGTTAGTGAGTAAAACATATGAGCCATGTGCTTATTGAAAGAATTTTAAATTTCGAGCCATCTGATGGTGAGTGGGGTGAGCTTGAAGAACTATTTGAAGAGGTTTTCACTTGTCCAAATCCAGAATTTTTTTATCCTGCCATATTTAGTGTTTTTGAAAAATATCCGAGCGAAGACGGCGCTGGTGTGTTTTGGTCAGCTCTTCATGGAATGGAAAGGGTTGGGAAATATGAAGCTGAGTTGCTAAGGTGTTTCAGAAGGTTTCCAAATGAAATGTCAAGAATTATGCTAATAAGAATGAGAAATTCCGGTTTAACTAATGTTGCAGGATTTCCAATAGAGCGGCTCATTGGCAGTTAATTTAGATTTCATCTGGTGCTAACAAAGCAACTTAAAAACCACCATTTATCACAACGTTATTTACTACCACTAAAGAAGTTAAATTTATGTTTAGAAAAATATTAATGATGCTTTTTGTTTTAATTCTTCAGTCCTGTGCATCCAACAAAGGCTACGTAGGAGAAAAAAAGCCAGACGATGAGCTGGCCACCATATATGCAGCTGATATCCAAAAATATGGGGTAGGTGCAAAACAATTTGTACTAATATAAAAAATTGATGACCTTACTCGAAAAATTCTGATTTATTTTATGAATCGGAATTTTTTGGGTTTAAACTGAATTTTTCAGAGGCTCCCTAAGTAAAAGCAATAAAAGCTGAAAAATAGTAAGCCACAATAAGGTTCAACCTTTGTTTCTCTCTCTGGACAGCCAAGGCTCTGGCACCACAACATTAGAAATGCATCATGAAAAAACTATTACTGTTTATTTATTTTCTATCCTTTTCGTCACTTTCGTTTGCAAAGGAGATTGTTGCCGTTTTAGATCTAAAATTTGAGAAAGAAACTGAAGATGTAGCGGCATGGATGTGTTACGGAGACAATGAAGATGATTGTCATCCTTGGGCATATTTCTACGTATTTAATGCGAAAGTTAAAGAAGTTGTTTCTGGCCAGCTAAAGGAAAAACGAATAAAGGTAATTTTTGGTAGGCATGCCCTCAAAAAGGGAAATTATAAAAACGTTATTGCGAAACTATCAAAACTTACGGAGTCCACCGAAGCTGAGTATCAAATTCAGGAATGGGGGGCTAAAAAGAATATGTATTGTTTCAGTGATGAATCAAATAAGCTTTACAACGTAAGGCTTGAATCCAGCAAAGCTGACTTAATGTGCTATGAAAAACAATAATTTCAACATGCATTGCATCCGCTTCGCTGCACTGGACAGTTTTTCTGTTACGTTTTCGCGGTGCTCATTGTGTATAACACAAAATCGCAACAAAAAAGTCACCGCAAATAGTAACGATAGAGCAGAGTAAAAACGGATGAGCATCGAATATAGGCAATATGTGGAAGCTACAGACCAGAAAATAATCAGGCCACAGCTTGCTCCTGCAGGCAAGAAATTTAATGACTGGATTACGTATTCATCTCCGATATGGCAGAGACGTGCAGTTGTTCAACTAACTCGTTATCTTTCAAAAGAATCCAATATTCGCCAAGACATGGATGCATCTAAAAAATCATGGATTGAAAATAATACCTCAGCATGTACGATCACTGATGACATTTGGTTGAAAAACGGTGACGACCGACAAGCTCTCGTTGGGGTTGTTACATTTCATGTTTTCAATGGGGTTCCGGTTTTATATCATTGCTATCTGCACCCGTTCTATCGTCATAAAAATATGATGCTAGAACCTTGGATTAAAATTAAAGATAAATTTAAGAATTTTGAAATAGAGCCACCCATTTCCAAGTCTATGCAAGGTTTTTTGAGCAAGGTGGATTCCGCCCATGTGCTTACATCAACATAGCGCTAACAATCGCAATCAGACGGAAATGTTTTTCGTTACAAAAAATCATTTTGCATACATTCCAGAAAAATGGAAAACTCCAGAAATATTCAAGTACAAATTATTTAAAGGTGAAAGTTACATTATGTGTTTCATGAATTTTTATGAAACCAGTGAGGTGTTGGTAAGAATAATGAAGTAAAAATTCTAACAAAGTTATTAGTTTACACCCCAAACAACAATTAATACGCCAAACCATGTGAATAATTGACAGATTTTTGATCAATTCCAGCCCTATACTTTTTTCGGGGCAGTGTTTTTGCCGTCACTCTCCCGGTTGATAGTCCTGTTTCTTGAGGATTAAAAATTTTTTAACGACATTGGGAGGTGTGTTATGAAAGCATTCTATTCTGTTCTCTGTTCAGTATTGAAAGACAACACTCTGGTTGCTTCCCGGGTTATTTGGTTGTTGGTGATTGCGATTTTGTGTGTGGCGAATCTCACCTTGGCTGCTGAAATAAAAGTATTGAAGACAGGTTTGGGGGATGGCAGTGTCACATCAAATCCTGCCGGGATTAATTGCGGCAGCACCTGTGATTTTTCATTTGCAGGCAATGTCACGTTAACCGCAAATTTTGATGCATCTGAAGTTGTTTTTGCCGGTTGGCAAGGAACTGGCTTCAGCTGTCCCGGCACGGGTACTTGTATGGTGGATGCAACCAGTGCGCGCAGAGTCAGGGCTGTTTTTAATCCGATTACGGCTATTCCACCGCTCAATGAATGTAACCCTGAAGCGACAGCCCCCAATGATTGCTCGCATGACAATATCCGCAATTTTTTAACTGCAAATCCTGACATAGATACAGCGTCTGAATTTATTGCTGCTTTAGATCCATCCTACAAAGAAAACTGGATTTTGATGAATAGATCCGAGAGTTTGCAAACCGGTGTGGCAACAGCGCCGCGCATTTTAATGCCCAGTCATGATGCACGATTTGTTTTCAGTTTTGGATTGAAAGAACACGATTCTTTTCCGGGGTCTCACCACAACGCCATCGAATATATGCAATACGATGAGCAGCGAAAAAATTTTCGTTTCCATGAAATTATTCTCGACACAATTCCTGATATGCATAATGTCGATGGCAATTTTATTTTTCCAACACGATCAAGAGGCGTGACCGAAGACGACCCCAAATGCACCAAATGCCATTCCACACATAATGTACCGAATACCAGCGCTGCATTTGGTACTGCACCACGAAGCACAACACGTGGCGATTCAATCGCAAAAAATAAACCCAATTGGGATGCCTATGACAGTTGGGGTGGGATGACGCCTTTTAATCGTGATCGTATTTATCAGGGATCGGTTGAAGAAGCTGCATTTAAATCCATGTTCAATCTCTGGAATTGGCGAGAGTCTGCAGAGAATGACGAGATACGGAAAATTATCGAACAACTCCGATTACAACCTGCGAATCTGAACTCGACCAGCAAACATCAAATCACCCGTGACCTTGACGATGCCAGCAATAACGGTCACATAGAATTTGGTTACGAATTGGCAGGTGCGGCGGCAGCACCTGCAGCAGGTGTTGCCCCCAATACAACCAACTATCAATTCAACAATACAGCTTCTGGCAGTTCGACTACGGTGAATCAGGAAGCGCGTTACGTCACCATGCGTCACTCGGGGCCACCCGGTTCAATGCCCGGTTTAATTAATGAGTCTTACACTTCACCAGGCTCTGATGAAGGCCGTGGTGTTCAACTGTTTGATCTGCTCGGCGGATTGGATGGGCAACTCAATCCCAAACGAATTGCAGATGAACTGATCAACCATCGTTATGCCACCAGCGATATTCCAATTGATGTTCGCCCGATTGCACTGGCGATTGCGCGAGGTTATGTCACTGTCGATTCCGCCACTAATAGCATCCAACCTGCGATCACTACAGATTTTGATTTTTTCAATGATCGCAACGGCATGACTTACCCTGCTTATGACAGCATCAATGAATTGGTTGCAGACACTCGATTGCGGGCAGAAAGTTTGCCGCGTCGAAAAGCCGATATCCAGAAGCTGACATTGGATAGAACGGTGATTGACGGAACCGATATGGGAACGGATGAAGACCCTGATCCTTATCTTGTGACTGCTGATATAGGGCTGGCAGATTCTCTCGGTCTTATCCAACAATACGCACCTGGATTGGCGGCAGGCATTGATTCACGTAGACAGGAAATTTTCCGACGCAGTATTGATATTAGGTGTATGCCTGCCTGTCGCGACAATACACTTATTGGGAGGGTTGCTGTAGACCGAGAAGATCATGATAGTACTGATGTTCCAGTTAACAATACTACCAAAGTCGCCCTGTTCCGTTACTTCCTGGAACCTTTGGGTGTCTCCGTTGATAAATGGTCGATGAATGTCAGAGGCCGTTCACGTGGGTATAATTTCGCTGATGTGTTTAGTCGCTATACATCCACAATTGCAAGCGCTCTGGAAGCTGATTTGATAGCAAACCCACCCTTGGATTTTACCAGCTTCACTGCCTCACAAGCAAATGTGATGACAGCCGTTAACAATACACTGGCGCCCTCACTGCTGCCGGATGTATCCGATACTGTTGCGAATGTCCCCACCTTTACCGATGTTCAACGCATCTTTAATAAATCCTGTATTGAATGCCATGGTGGTTTGAATTATCCGCCCTATTACAACCACGGGACTTTCCTGGATATTTCCGAAAGGGAAACACCGCATGTACCGCCCCTGGTGGATCCGGCATGGGACAGATTTGAGGATTCCTACAATATGGCCGTGTCCTTTACAGAACCTTTTGTGGATGAAGATGGAAACGGCAATTTTGATGATAATAACGATGGCGTTATGGATGCAGGAGGTGGATTCTTCTATACCAAAATTGCCCGCAGAACCAATGAAGATTGCCCACACAATGCACCGGGTGTCACTCGCGGAATGATGCCTTGTGGTGGCCCTGCCTTGACCAAAGCAGATATAGAAACTTTCAAACGCTGGATTCAAGGCTCAACGCCCAAAACAGCAGGCGACCCACATTTGCGCACCATCGACGGGATTAATTATGACTTCCAGGCTGCGGGAGAATTTGTCTTGCTGAATGGGCCGGGCCTGGAAATACAGGCTCGCCACACAGCGATTGAAGGCACTGCACCCTACGGACCAAATCCCTACACAGGGCTGACTTCCTGCGTCAGCGTGAACACAGGTGTTGCATTGCGAATCGGCAACGACAGGGTTACTTACCAGTCCACACCACGCGGTTTGCAATTGAAGATTGATGGCAAACAATGGAGTCTGGATTCAGCACCCATCGCCCTGCCTTCGGGTGGTCGCATCATCACCATTGGTGTACCCAATGCAGTGCAAATAGAAGCGCCTGGCGGAACCAAAATTATTGTCACTGCGAATCAGTGGGGCTCACTCTGGTTTATGAATATCGATGTGCAACATGCACGCGGCACGCGAGGACTCATGGGCTCAATCCTTCCTGGAAACTGGTTACCTGCATTACCGGATGGCAGCCTTCTGGGAGCAAAACCCAAAAGTCTGGAGGAACGTTATCGTCAATTGTACAAAGTGTTTGGCGATGCATGGAGGGTAAGCAATAGCAGTTCACTGTTTGACTATGCTCCCGGTACTTCCACCGCCAACTTTACTTTCCCAACCTGGCCAAACGGTGAATCGCCACAGTCCTGTTACCTGCCGGTGATCGTTGAAGGCTCAGAAAATCCGCAAGCCCCAGTCATCACCCCCTTGCCAATCGCACAAGCTGAAACACACTGTGCCGGTGTGAAAGATGCAGTGCAGAAAAACAATTGTATTGGCGATGTTTCAATTACAGGCCAGGCAGGATTCGCACAGGTTTATCTGGCTTCACAAAAAATAGAATCCAACAGACTGCCGCAAATTCCAGTGCAAATTTTTCCATTGGATGATGCGGCTGATCTGACAGGCCCCATTAAATTTGATTGGAACAGAGTGGCTGATCCGGATGGTGATAATGTCCGTTACCGACACTGCGTCTGGAGCGTTAATAAAATTTACAATGCCAACGAATGTATTCAAGTGGCATCATCGGCAGAGTCGGAATTCATAAAAGATTCGCGATGCACAGGTTTGTTTTCTGTACTGGCCGCACTGCTGTTTTTCGTGTTGCTTTTAATTTTGCTTAAGAAAAAACACAACACATTAACAGCTATTGCTATTTTGTTATTAATCGCACTCGTGGCGATCTATTTCTACTGCTGCAAACCCCAGGATGGCCCTTTAAGCACAACCCTTACCCAACTCAAACCCGGTGAAGCTTATTACTGGAAAGTGT
>CAMLRJ010000082.1 GCA_946482345.1 uncultured Cellvibrio sp. | reverse complement strand
CCGCACAAAAAGAACGCGAAGAATTCGACACACAATTCGTGCGCTCACAAACAGGATTGGGTGCTAGCGAAGCATCGGATCATTGATGTATTAGATTTAAGACCGCAGGTTGGGCAGCAATGCCCAACAGTCTTTATAAAAACGAATAAGGTTAATCGCTCAGCCTATTTTGAAAATATTATTTTTGTTCGGTGATTGTTGCAGGATGGACATGTTGGGCATTGCTGCCCAACCTACACTTTGAACTGCTTCACCAACATCTCCAACTGTTTACCAATTTCATCCAACTCCAAACCCATTTGTTGTGATATCTGTGCGCTTTTATTGGCGGCTTCGGTGGCGTCGGCTATTTCGTGCATGTTGCGGTTGATCGATTCTATTACCTGGGTTTGCTCTTCTGCGGCGGTGGCGATTTGTAAACTGCGTTGATTGATGGTGCTGACTTGTTTGTCGATAATTTTCAGTGCATCCGCTGTTGCGCTGACAAATTCAACCGAGGCTTCGCCTTTTACCAAACTGCGCATGATGGATTCCGAGGTGGCATTGGTGCTGGTTTGCAATCGTTGAATCATTTGCTGAATTTCGCGAGTGGAGTCTTGCGTGCGGCCTGCAAGCCCTCTCACTTCATCAGCAACCACAGCAAAACCTCGCCCTTGTTCGCCTGCACGCGCCGCTTCAATTGAAGCATTGAGTGCAAGTAAATTGGTTTGCTCCGCAATACCTCTGATCACATCCAATACTGCACCTATACCATCAACATCGGCTTGCAATTGCTGTAGTCCGTCAGAATCCAATTGCACTTCTTGTGACAATTCCTTGATGGCAAGGATTGATTTATTAGCAGTCACTTCAGCATTTTTTGTGACAGATTCAGCCGCGTTTACAGCGTTGGCAGATTCTTGTGTACTTTTCGCAACTTCATTTGCTGAAGCAGCCATTTCATTGATGGCACTGGCAACTTGTAAAGTTTGTTCGCGCTGATTATCGAGAATATGAAATGTATTTTTGGTGTTGCCCGAAACCGATTGTGCAACTTTGGTGAGCGAGTTTGTTAATTGATTAATGCTCGATACCAATTTATGAACAGTATCGACAAATTCGTTAAATGCATCAGTCACCTCACCCAATTCATCATTATGGCGACGCTGTAATCGTCTGGTTAAATCACCGCCACCGCTGGCTATATCTCTAAGACTTGATGCTAACTGATTAATGGGTTGCGCTATACGCTGCGCCAGTAAAATACCCGCAATCAACACACCTGCAAAAATAATCAATGTAACCAATAAAATCATGATCAGTATGTTGTGGGTATGCGCTTCAGTCGCCGCGCGCGCTTCTTGTACCTGCTGATCAATATCATCAATATAAAAACCGGTTCCCAGCATCAAGTTCCATTGTTCCAACCAGATGGCATAACTCAATTTGGGGTATGCAACATTATTGTTTTCGTTTATTTTCGGAAAATGATAAGTAACGAAACCACCACCGGCTTTCCCCTGCTTAACCAGTTCATTAATTAAGTAAACCCCGTTTACATCTTTGTAATCTGCGTAACTTTTACCAAGGTTATTAGTATCGCTGCCGGAAAAAATTCTTACCGAATTACCGTCATATCCAAAAAAATAACCGTCTTTACCGTATTTGAATTGTTGCAGTAATTTGATGGCATCGGCCTTGGCCGAATCGGATGAGGATCTATAAAAAGGTTCAACAACCGAATGTGCAACATCGAGCAGATTACGCAAGTCCGTCTTACGGGCTTCAACCAGAGTTTCGCGCAATACCAGTAAATCCTTTTCCATCATACTATCCATCTGTCGATGCACGACTATTAGCAAGGATACAACCACCACCAGACACGGCAGGCAGGCCAAGAGCAATAATTTATGTTTGATTTTTAGATTCATAAGGACTCAAGGGATGCAAAATATCCCTTGAGTTTAGTTCAAGACATCTGACTCTCAAGTCAGAATGAAAAATAAGACAGGATTATCCTTATTGTTTATAAGGCATGCTTCCCAAATAATCTTTCTTGCCCAAATCCACACCATTGTGACGCAAAATGGCGTATGCAGTAGTGAAGTGAAAATAAAAATTGGGGATAACATGTTGAATCAAAAAGTCATAGCCTAACAGGTGCTTGCCGTCCCAACGGGGATTGGTCACTTTAATGTTATCGGAATTTGCAAAATCTGCCGCTGAAAAACCGGCCAAATAATCCTGCACTGATTGAATGCGAGCTTGCAATTCCGCAAGCGTGGTTTCAGTATCAGCATGCACTGGAACTGTATCGGTTTTTCCCGTCAATCGAGCAACACCCAGCTTGGCGGTGTCGCAAGCAATTTGAATTTGTCGGATGAAATTAAATTGATCTGGCGCCAAACGGGAATTTAATAAAACCGTGACATCAAATTTTTTCTCTTCGGCGTGAGCAGTAGCTTTATTTAATATTTCACGCAAATTTCCCAGCATTTTGGTGAATTGCACAATAGTTAGATCGTAGTACATCTTAAGGCCTCTTTAAAATGGAACGGGTGAGTTAAAAATAACAGGAAGTTTTGTATCGGGATGATGGAACTGGATTTCAGTTGCATGCAATAACAATCGCGATGATTTTAATTTACTAACATCATCGGCATAAAACACATCACCTAAAATCGGATGACCTATAGCCTGCAAATGTAAACGCAGTTGATGCGAACGTCCGGTCACCGGGTGTAATAACAAACGCGTAGTATTTTCTGCATCCAACCTTTCAATCACGGTAAATTCTGTGAGTGATTTTTTGCCGTTAACTGCACAAATTTTATATTTGGGTCGATGATTCATATCTACCGCGATTGGCAAATCAATCTCGCCCGAATCAGGCTGTACTATACCCGAAACCACCGCAGTATAGGTTTTGCTGACTGCACGCGACTGAAATTGTTTACTGATTTCTGACAAAGACAATTTGGTCAAGGGAATCACCATAATGCCGGACGTATCAAAATCTAACCGATGCACAATCGAACTGTCGGGATAAATTTTCGCCAGGCGTGTTTGCACCGAATCCTGATTGGCAGGGTTGCGCCCCGGAACACTCAACAATCCAGCAGGTTTATTGACGATCAAAAAACTCTTATCTTGATACACAAAACCGATTTGATCATGACAAGTCGGCAATATAGCCAAAGACTCAGGATCATCCATAATTTTTTTCATTAAACGCTCTCAAAAAACTATTCATGGGTCGATTCAATAATTTGAAAATAATCAGGGTAGAGCCTTTCTTCATTTTTTGATTCATAGGTTAACAATGTGAATTTCTTTTTATTGACTTCAAAACTCAAAGGTTGAGGTGGTATCTGTGCCGAGCGTACAGATAATTTTTTATCCACTTTTAAAATCTTATCCTTTACCAAAAAATTCATTATGTACACCGGGCCAATAGTTGGGCCACCCGGTTTTTGCGGGATATAATCTGTATTTAAATAAGTGATATTAAAATCACCAAAGTCTATGTCGAGGTTTTCAACCTTGAGAATTATTTTTTCAATATCAGGAAATAACAACCCTTCTATATCCCTGTAAAGATCGGCCTCAACTTGATTACCAATTGAATTAAAACCCGTCGAAGGTGTTTTGAATCTTTTATTGATGATGTCAATTTGGCTTTTTTGATTATTTTCGCAACCGAATACCAACTCGATATGCTCTGCTTCAGACCCAAAACTTTTCATCTCATCCCCATTTGCCGGGATTTCTTTAATTCTTTTGATGATATTGTTAATTGCAAACTTATCGAGAATCGCAATTTCTGATAACACGTGATGATTGGAAATAGATTCCCGTTTTCTTAATATTATTTCGTTACAATTTGTATGGATAAACCAGGGTTTTGACATTTTAGTAGCCTGCGCATGAACCTATAAAAATGGGAGATATATGATCATCACAAAAACAATGAATTTACCAACCAAAGTCATAGATTGCTCGATTCCTGTCATTTGAAGGGGGTTAGGCAAATCAAGCTATAAGTTTATAGAAAAATAATCTTGGCCTTTGAACCAAATGCGGGCTATTTTGCCCTTTTCAACCTCGCTCAACCATCCGTTTTACGGTATTCTGCGCGCCTGTTTTTTCCACCTTCCCAGATCGGTATTTGTTTATGTACGTCTACGACGAGTACGACCATCAGATTCTGCGCCAGCGAGTGGCTCAGTTTCGTGACCAAACCGCCCGCTTTCTGGCTGGCGAATTGCCTCCTGAACAATTTCTGCCCTTGCGCTTACAGAATGGTTTGTATGTGCAACGCCTTGCACCCATGCTGCGGATCAACGTTCCCTACGGCATGCTGAACAGCACCCAATTACGCCGCCTGGCGCATATTGCCCGCCATTACGACAAGGGTTATGCCCATGTCAGTACCCGCCAGAACATTCAATTTAACTGGCCGGATCTGACTGAAGTACCGGATATTCTGGCTGAGCTGGCCGAAGTGCAAATGCATGGCACCCAGTCCAGTGGTAACTGTATTCGCAATACAACATCCGATCAGTTTGCCGGTATTGCTGAAGATGAAATTATCGATCCTCGCCCCTACTGTGAAATTATTCGCCAATGGTCCAGCTTCCATCCCGAATTCGCCTTCTTGCCGCGCAAATTTAAAATTGCGGTAACAGGCTCAACGCAGGATCGCGCCGCTGTACAAGTGCACGATATTGGTTTGGAAATACAAGTGAATGCAGAAGGCCAAGTCGGATTTAAAGTCTATGTTGGCGGCGGTTTGGGACGCACACCGGTAATCGGCAGTGTCATTCGCGAATTTTTACCGGAAGCAGATTTGCTTTCTTATCTCGAAGCGATTTTGCGTATTTATAACTTACAAGGTCGTCGCGACAACAAATATAAGGCACGCATCAAAATTTTAGTGCGCGCATTAACACCGGAAGTGTTTGCACAAAAAGTGGAAGATGAGTGGCAACATCTGAAAGATGGTTACAACAAACTGACACAAGCAGAAATAGAACGAGCGAAATCTTTTTTCACAGCGCCCGATTATGCAGTAATCGATAATCAACAAGCACAAGCTGCTGTTGATGCAATTGCAAAAGACAACATCGCATTCAGCAAATGGTTACAACGCAATGTGCGCAATCATAAAATTGCCGGTTATGCAGCTGTGACCCTATCACTCAAACCAACCGGTGTTGCGCCCGGTGATGTGACAGACAGTCAGTTGGAAAAAATTGCAGATCTTGCTGACCGATACAGTTTCGGCGAAGCGCGCACTACGCACGAACAAAATATTGTATTGGCCGATGTGAAAAAATCCGATTTGTTTGCACTCTGGCAAGAGTGTAAGGCCGCTGGATTTGCAACACCGAATATCGGCACTATTACCGATATGATCTGCTGCCCCGGCGGTGATTTCTGTTCGTTAGCCAATGCCAAATCCATCCCTATTGCCGAAGCGATTCAGCGTCAATTTGATGATCTGGATTACGTGTATGATTTGGGTGATATCGACCTGAATATTTCCGGCTGTATGAATGCTTGCGGTCATCACCATGTGGGTCACATTGGGATTTTGGGCGTGGACAAAAGCGGTAAAGAATTTTATCAAGTACAACTGGGTGGCAGCGCCAGCAATGATGCGTCATTAGGTGATGTACTCGGCCCTTCTTTTGGTGCAGAGGATATGCCACAGGTGATTCAAAAACTGGTAGATGTTTACGTTGAAAATCGCAACGCTGAAGAATTGTTTATTGATACTTATCGCCGCATAGGTGCAACACCCTTTAAGGAGAGAGTCTATGGGAAAGCTAATTAAAGATGCTGCAATTGTTGACAACATCGGGACCCTGTTGGCATATGGCGATACAGATGTTGCAGGTGTTGAGGTTGCAGCTGGCAATATTATTGTTCCCTTATCTGTATGGCTCGCACAAAAAAATCAATTGCAATCGCGTAATGATATAGGTGTCTGGTTGGACAGCGATGAAACCGCCGAACAAATTGGCGATGACGCAAAAAAATTACCGTTGATTGCCGTTAACTTTCCACTTTTTATGGATGGCCGCGCATTTTCAACCGCCAAACTTTTACGTGAGCGTTATGGTTTCACTGGAGAATTGCGCGCAATCGGCAATTTAATTCGCGATCAACTCTGTTATTTGCGTCGCTGTGGTGTGAATGCATTTGCGTTTTCCAATCCGGATATAAAATTGGAAGAAGCTGTTAAATCATTAAATGATTTCAATGAGTACTATCAAGCCTCTGTTGATCAACCTTTGCCTCTATTCAGGCGTCGCGCTTAACTTTCAACACAATCCATTTTCGATCAATAAAAAACCGCCATCCGGCGGTTTTTTATTGAACCTGATTTTATTCAAGTTCTTCGTCATCTATTGTCGATAAGAAAATAGCTCCCCACACCAAGCTTTTATTCGCTTTAGCATCGGTTGCATCACCCTTTACATTCAGCCATAAGTAAGGCTCACCTTCAGGTATGATCACACCATGCTCCAGTGTAAAAGACGCTATAGCGTAATCTGTAACATTGGTGCCGCCTGGCAACACAAAATCGGTTTGGTTTAATGTGCCCTGGAAATGTTTTACAACCTGATTGGTTTCGTTATCCACCAGATCAAATTGATAAGTCACAGGGAAGTCGGTACCCGCGTAATAAATATCAACATACATTTCTTCGTTATTGTTTTCGGCAGTGGTCACCAGCCCCCAGGGTTTACCTAATACATGGGTTAAATCTTTCACTGTGACTTTTTTACCATCATCGGTAATTTCATCAGCACTTTTTACGCCGTTCACATTAAGCGACGCCATGGAAAAACTTTGCTCCTGATCAAAATAATATTGTACTAATCCCAGATAATCTCCCAAATCATAATCCACATTACAGGATAGATTCATTGTGTAATTTCCTGTCGCGTCAGTACGACCAAAAGCGGCTGTTGCAAGATCCTCATATTCATCATCTGGAATCGCTACCAATACAACATCTGCAGCCGGTGTGGAATTGTTATTCAACATTTTACCGTCTATAGCACAACGTGCAGGCACAGATAATGTTATCGGAACTGCAACTGCAGTTGATTCGCAGGCAGCCGTGGATAATTCAATAGTCTTATCAATAAATAAATGTGTTGCTGTTGAATAGGTTCTGATTTTTACACTGGTATCCGTATCGGTATCATCCAATTTCACCAACGAAATTCTTATTTCACCTTGCAAATCTGAAATAAAACTTGTGGCAGAAAAACTGCGCTGATCATCGTCATCAAAGACATAAACATTAGCACCGACCAAGGGCATTCCACCTTCATCCAATAATTTTAAATTCGCACAAAATGTGGTGGGTTGCGAAAACACCAATGGATAATCCAAATTCCACCAATTGCTGATAAAAATTTCGTTGGTGACTTTTATTTCCAGCATGTAATCAACCGAATCGCAATCGAATGCAGTGAAATTGGCAGCTAATAAATTACCGGCTTCATTAAACAAACTGCCTTGACCTAATAAATCCCATAAACCACTAACAGGATTGTAGGTATAAACCGGTATCTGGAATCCATCCTGGCTTGCATCGGAATCACCCATGGTTGCCAGCGAACGGCAACTCTCAACGGGCACAGTACGGTTAATGATGACAGGATCGCTATCTGTTTTTTGCATGCGCCCTGTTTTCTGAGCAACAATTCTTTCCTTGCGTGCCTGCTGTGCAACTTGCATCAGGGATACGCCTTGATTGGTTTTTACATCCGTGTAGTTAAATGCAATTGACAATAATTTATTGCCATCACTGTCTTCATACGCACCCGGGAAATAAACTGCATCAGCAGGATTGGTTGGATCAAACGCTTTCATTTGCACATCAAGGCTGGTAGTGCCTGCAGGCAATGCAGATTCAGGAATAAATACACTTAACTCTTTACCATCCGCACTGTCAGATTCGCCTAACAAGTTATCCGTAACACTAAAATTAAAACCATTCACAATTTCACCTGAAATAGTTTGCGCTTCAGCGACAGAAACCTGAGCTTTGGGTAATTCCGTTAATTCCGCCTGCAATTCAATTTTTTCAGTGAAATCGAAACGGCGTGCGTAATCGGTAAAGCCTTGTTTTGAAATATGTACAACAACATATTGACTACCACTCGCTGTTAACTGATCCGAAAATCCCAAATCGCCGCCAATTTCAACGGCAGTGCTAATGTTGGACTCCAGTGTTTGCTGATCTGCATCCAACAGGGAAATATCAACGCGAATAGTATCGGCATCCACATTTTCAACTGGAACACCATTCTCATCCTTAACCATCAAGTTACCGGATATGCTCAATGTTTTTGCAACACCTGTTACAGAAGATTGCAATGAACTGGATTGACTGGAAGCCTGTGATGAAGATTGTATCGAAACAGAAATTGATGTTTGCGTTGATGAAGAAATACTGGAGTTCCCAAGACTGACTGCAACAACCGAGCTTGAAGAGGATTTCGGTTTATCATCGGATCCGCCGCCACCGCATGCGGCTAGTGAAGCAATAAGCGTAAGTAACGCAATATGTTTTTGAACTGACATGATTAGTCTCCCTGGTTTTGTGTTAATAGTTTTGACAACCCTGGCATACTAATAATTAAAAGCTGAACTTTTTATGAACACATAAAACGTATTTCCTCCAGGAATGAAATTGATCACAGATCATAAATTTATTACTGCCCAAGCTTCATGTTAAGCTTCACTTCAGTTTCGTCAGCACGAGTGAATTTTATGCACATCCATATTCTCGGTATTTGCGGCACATTTATGGGCAGCCTGGCACAATTGGCAAAAGCATTGGGTCATAAAGTCACTGGCAGTGATGCCAATGTTTATCCCCCTATGAGCACACAACTTGAGCAAGCGGGAATTGAATTGATTCAGGGATTTGATCCTGTTCATTTAAAACCAACGCCGGATCTGGTGATTATTGGTAATGCCATGAGTCGCGGCAATCCATCTGTTGAATATGTTTTGAATCAAGGTATTGCTTACACCTCAGGCCCGCAATGGTTGCACGATTTTGTATTACCCAATAAATGGGTGCTTGCAGTTGCAGGTACTCACGGCAAAACAACAACCTCATCCATGCTGGCGTGGATTCTGGAATACGCCGGTATGAAACCCGGATTTTTAATTGGCGGCGTGACTAAAAATTTTCCAACTTCTGCACGTTTGGGTGAATCAGATTTTTTCGTTGTCGAGGCAGATGAATATGACAGCGCATTTTTTGACAAACGATCCAAGTTTGTTCACTACAATGCACGCACAGTGATTTTAAACAATCTTGAATTTGATCACGCCGATATTTTTTCTGATCTCGCTGCTATACAAACACAATTCCATCATTTGATTCGTACTGTTCCCGGTAATGGTTTAATTATTTCGCCTGCTGAAGACGCGGCTTTACATGAGGTTTTGAAAAAAGGCTGTTGGACAACCCAAACAACATTCTCGCTGCAAGCTACTGATTGCGAATGGCATGCTGAATTAAAGTCAGAAGATGGATCTGCTTTTTCTATTTTTCATAACCAACAAAAAATAGCTGAGGTTAACTGGCAACAAACCGGTTTACATAATGTCAATAATGCACTGGCTGCATTAATCGCAGCACGTAATGTAGGTGTTGATCCAGTTACATCAGCAAAGGCACTGGAAAATTTTGCCGGTGTTAAACGCCGCATGGAATGTTTGGCTGATATTGATTCAGTAAAAGTCTACGACGATTTTGCCCATCATCCGACAGCAATCAAAACCACACTTGCTGGATTGCGTGCAAAAGTCGGCACAGAAAAAATAATTGCCATTATTGAACCGCGCTCCAACACCATGCGCATGGGTGTACATAAAGATGCCTTGGGGAAAAGCACAGTAGATGCTGATATGGTCTTGTGGTATCAACCTGCAAATGTTGATTGGGCGATGAATGATGTTGTGAATAAAAGTCCGGTGCCCGCAAAATTATTACGCGATCTTGATGAGCTGGTTAAAACTGCTGTTGCGCTGAAAGAAAAAAATACGCATTTTGTGATTATGAGTAATGGCGGGTTTGGTGGTGTGCATCAGAAATTAATTGGTGCATTGAAATAGTTTTTGT
>CAMLRJ010000081.1 GCA_946482345.1 uncultured Cellvibrio sp. | reverse complement strand
GCGGATAACGCTGCGGTGGTTGTCGGCCATGAAGCGGGACGTTTTTATCCCAATCCAGAAACCAAACAATACGAATACACCCAGCAACCGATTCATTTATTGATGAAAGTGGAAACGCACAATCACCCAACCGCAATTTCACCTTTCTCGGGTGCAGGTACAGGTGCGGGTGGTGAAATTCGTGATGAAGGTGCGGTGGGTCGCGGTTCAAAACCCAAAGTGGGTTTGACTGGTTTTACTGTTTCCAATTTACAAATTCCCGGCTTCGAACAACCTTGGGAAGAACAATATGGAAAGCCCAATCGCATAGTGACGCCGCTCGACATAATGATCGAAGGCCCAATCGGTGGTGCTGCATTTAATAACGAATTTGGTCGCCCGAATATTTGCGGTTACTTCAGAACGTTTGAAGAAAATTTTGACGGCGAGCGTCGCGGTTATCACAAGCCGATTATGTTGGCGGGTGGATACGGCAATATCAAAGCGGAACATATTGAAAAGCCGCCGTTTAAAGCGGGATCAAAATTGGTTGTGCTTGGTGGCCCGGCTATGTTGATTGGTTTGGGTGGTGGTGCGGCTTCATCTATGACTTCAGGCTCTTCGTCAGAAGATTTGGATTTTGCATCAGTGCAACGTCAAAACCCGGAAATGGAACGCCGTTGTCAGGAAGTGATCGACGCTTGTTGGCAGCAAGGTGAAAACAATCCGATTGCTTTTATTCACGATGTGGGCGCAGGTGGTTTGTCGAATGCATTTCCTGAATTGGTAAAAGATGGCGGCACAGGCGGTAAATTTGAATTGCGCAATGTGCCGAATGATGAGCCCGGTATGAGCCCACTGGCGATTTGGTGTAACGAATCGCAAGAGCGTTATGTGTTGGCAATCAAACCGCAAGATTTATCGCGCTTTGAAGAAATTTGTAAACGCGAACGTGCACCTTACGCAGTTGTCGGCGAAGCTACCGATGAAAAACATTTGTTAGTTAACGACAAACATTTCGATGCAAAACCGGTTGATCTGCCTATGTCGGTTTTATTTGGCAAGCCGCCAAAAATGCATCGCACTGCAGAAAAACATCACGCTAAAACTGAAAGCTTTTCGACAAACAATATTGCGTTGAGTGATGCAATTGAACGCGTATTAAAACACCCGGCAGTGGCCAGCAAAAATTTTCTGATCACTATCGGTGACCGTTCTGTTACTGGTATGGTTGCGCGCGATCAATTGGTTGGCCCATGGCAGGTTCCGGTTGCGGATTGTGCGGTGACCACAGTCAGTTACGATTCCACCAAAGGCGAAGCCATGAGCATGGGCGAGCGCACACCAGTAGCATTGTTGGATGCGCCTGCGTCGGGTCGTATGGCAATTGCAGAAGCCATCACCAATATTGCGGCAACCAAAATTGAAAAATTATCTGATGTGAAATTATCAGCAAATTGGATGTGCGCTGCAGGTCACAAAGGTGAAGATGAAAAATTATTCCGCACAGTTGAAGCCGTCGGCATGCAATTGTGTCCTGAGTTGGGTATCACCATTCCAGTCGGAAAAGATTCCATGTCTATGCGCACTGCCTGGAAAG
This sequence comes from uncultured Cellvibrio sp., assembly GCA_946482345.1. Next base: position 8,577 of record CAMLRJ010000081.1, on the reverse strand, counting down.
ATGGCGACAAAAACAAAGCGGTAACTGCGCCTTTGTCTTTAATTATTTCTGCATTCGCACCGGTTGAAGATGTTCGCAAAACGCTGACGCCGCAATTGCGAGCCGATATTTCAGGAGCGGGTGAATCAGATTTGTTATTGATTGATTTGGGTAACGGCAAAAACCGTTTGGGCGGTTCGATTCTGACGCAAGTTTATAATCAAATGGGCGAAGTGCCTGCTGATTTGGATTCTGCTGCGCAACTCAAACATTTCTTCAATGCAATGCAAGAAAGCATTGCGGCAGGCGACATAATTGCCTATCACGACCGCAGCGACGGCGGGGTGTTTGCGACTCTCGCCGAAATGAGTTTTGCGGGTCATATGGGTGTGGATATCAATCTGCCAGAGGGCGATGCACTTTCAATTCTGTTTAACGAAGAAGCTGGCGCAGTCTTGCAAGTGGCTCGCGATAAATCTGCAAGCGCCCAAGCGCGTTTTGCCGCTGCCGGTAAAGTACAAGTGATTGGTCAATTGAATGATCAGGATAAAATTCGCGTTTTACAAAATGGCAAAGTGATTTTTGAACAAGCGCGTGCAGCTTTGCAATCACTCTGGTCAGAAACCAGTTATCGCATTCAAGCACTGCGCGACAATCCTGCTTGCGCAAAATCGGAATTCGATGCGATTCAACAAAATGATCCAGGCTTGAGCGTTAAATTAACTTACGACATTAATCAGGATGTTGCAGCGCCCGTTATCAAAACGGGTGTGCGTCCATCCATTGCGGTATTGCGTGAGCAAGGTGTGAATGGTCACGTGGAAATGGCAGCAGCATTTGATCGTGCAGGATTTACCGCAGTGGATGTACACATGAGTGATTTGTTGTCTGGCCGCGTATCGCTGAAAAATTTCAAAGGCCTGGTTGCCTGCGGTGGTTTTTCTTACGGCGACGTTTTGGGTGCAGGCGAGGGCTGGTCAAAAACTATTTTGTTTAACAGCAAAGTACGCGATGAATTCGAACAATTTTTCCATCGTAATGACACCTTTAGTTTGGGTGTGTGTAACGGTTGCCAGATGATGTCGAATTTGAAAAATTTAATTCCCGGTGCTGATCATTGGCCGCGTTTTGTTCGCAACCTGTCTGAACAATTTGAAGCGCGTTTCAGTTTGGTTCAAGTGCAAGAATCATCTTCTGTTTTATTTGCAGGCATGGCTGGTTCACATATGCCAGTCGCCGTTGCACATGGTGAAGGTTACGCAGAATTTGCTGATGCAGACGCATTAAAACGCTGCAATGAAAGTGGCACTGTGGCGTTGCGTTTTGTAAACAATCATATTCAACCAACCGAAACCTATCCTGCTAACCCTAACGGTTCACCATTGGGTATCACCAGCGTCAGCAGCAAAGACGGTCGCGTCACCATCATGATGCCGCACCCCGAACGCGTCTTCCGCGCAGTAACCAATTCCTGGAAACCGGATGATTGGAAAGACGACGGCGCCTGGTTGCGATTGTTTAGAAATGCCCGTGTGTTTGTGGGTTAATCAAAAAGAGGCTTCGGCCTCTTTTTTCATAAAATAACTTCTTAGGACTAATTTGCCTGTTGAAGTTGGTTGAGTTGTAATTGGCAGCTCAATAATTTTGGAATTTTATCAAGGTAAATTTTATGGGCGTTGATTGCAGTATTAAGGTTAGATTGTTTCAAGAAAACTCTGAAGACTACAAGGAAATTGAAGTGTCTGAACAGGATAATTCTCTATCGAGTCTGTTTTATACAAAAGAGGTTGCCTACACCAGTATCACCTTTGATCGTCATACGGAGTTAACGCCAGAAGACAATAAGCTTCTTGATCTTACTGAATATGAAGAAGAAATGATGGCTTGTTCCGAAATTGTACATCCAAGAGACCTATTGAAAGTGTTTGATACTGTTGATCGAAAATTGCGAAAACTAAAAAGGGAAGCGTTAAATAACGATCTGAACAAGATTCATTCGAAAGAGCTGGATGCTGAAGAAAAAGAAAAAAGAAAGAGAGTTCAGATAGGTGAATATTTTGGTTTTGAAGGTTCATTCAACACACTGCAAGGCATATTAAAAACGGCAGTGGTGTTGAACTTTAAAGTTCAAATTGTTGCCAATTTTTATTGATTGAGCTTGAATTTTTTACCCAGGCTGGGGTGCAAACCCCAACATGGGGTCTACCCAATCTAAAAGAATAATCGCCAACCGCTGTAACAATCCCTAATCTCAAACGTCAAAATAAATGGTGCATTCAAGTGCAACATTTATTGCTCTGATCCAAAAGTGCACTGGTATTTTTTCTATTAATTTTCAATTTTCTGACAACTTTTTCAATTGTCACCTTTCTTTGCACTAAGGGTAGGCGCCAAGGTTTTAATTTTTTGATCATCCTTGGTTCATTTTTTTGAAAGTGTTTAATTGCATGTGCTCAAATTGTGCATTCTTAACAATATATATTTGTTGGCATTAATCCTGCTGAAACCTTGCTGTCATTATTCCTAATTATCTGGCGGAGGGTTTTATGGATCACAACGATCATTCCAATGAAAATGCTATTAACCGTAAACGTCGTAACTTATTAAAAACCGGTTTAGGTGTTGCGGCAGGTGCAGCGGCAATGGGTATTCTGCCCGGTAGTTTGCGTAGCCTTGCTTATGCTGCAACTTCATCACTGGAAACAACAAAAGCCAAATTAGGTTTTATTGCGTTAACTGATGCGGCACCATTATTTGTTGCTGCAGATAAAGGTATTTTTGCTAAATATGGCATGACGGAAGTGGAAGTTTTAAAACAATCGTCATGGGGAACTACGCGTGACAATTTGGTATTGGGATCGGCAAGTAATGGTATAGATGGCGCGCACATTCTTTCACCCATGCCTTATTTGATTGCGACGGGTGCAATGACAGCAAACAATCAGCCTGTGCCTATGTCAATTTTGGCTCGTTTAAATTTGGGCGGGCAATGTATTTCTGTTGGTAAAGAATATGCAAATTTAAAATTGGATGTGACAGCAAAAGGTTTTAAAGCGGCTATAGCAGCGAAAAAAGCCAGTGGCAAAGCAGTGAATGCCGCAGTGACTTTCCCCGGTGGTACACATGACCTCTGGATGCGTTATTGGTTGTCTGCCGGGGGAATAGACCCCAATAAAGATATTTCTACAATAGTGGTGCCGCCTGCACAAATGGTTGCCAATATGAAAGTAGGCAACATGGATACATTCTGTGTGTGTGAACCATGGAATCGACAATTGATTAACCAAAAAATTGGTTACACCGCTTTAACTACCAGTGAACTTTGGCACAATCATCCTGAAAAAGCCTTTGCAATGCGCAGCGATTGGGTTGAAAAAAATCCCAATGCAACACAAGCATTATTGATGGCGGTAATGGAAGCGCAAATGTTTTGCGAGAAAAAAGAAAATCGTGAAGAAGTTGCCAAAATCTGTTCGGATCGCAAATGGATTGGTGCACCATTCAATGATGTGGTGGATAGACTCAAAGGTAATTTTGATTACGGTACAGGCCGCGTTGTTAATGACAGCCCTGAACAAATGCGTTACTGGAAAGATTTTGCATCTTATCCATTCAAGAGCCATGATCTTTGGTTTTTAACAGAAGATATTCGTTGGGGTTATTTGCCTTCAACAACCGATACCAAAACCTTGATTGACAAAGTAAACCGCGAAGATTTGTGGCGAAAAGCCGCAACATCTTTGGGTGTACCAGCGAATGAAATACCCACAAGCAGTTCGCGCGGTGTTGAAAAATTCTTTGATGGAAAAATATTTGATCCGGAAAATCCAAAAGCTTATCTCGACAGTTTAGCGATTAAATATATGGTCTAGGAGATTGGTTTATGTCGACAACAGTAACTGATAGTGACGGGATAGTTGAAGAGAACCTGACCTTTTTGCAGCGTATCAAGCGAACCAGTTTTTATGTATTGGAGCGAGTACTGCCTGCATTTCTGGTGTTGGTAATATTGGTTGGTATTTGGCAAATTGCTTGTTCGCAACCTGATTCATCTTTGCCACCGGCAACCACTGTCATTCAAGACACTATTTATCTGATTGAAAATCCTTTTTACGATAATGGTGGTACTGATGTCGGCATGGGTTGGCAACTCTATGCAAGTCTTAAGCGTGTGGCGGTGGGTTATTCGCTTGCGGTTATCATGGGTGTTGCCTTGGGGATTTTAATCGGGCAATCAGTCTGGGCCATGCGTGGATTGGATCCTATTTTTCAGGTGTTGCGCACAGTGCCGCCGCTGGCATGGTTGCCTTTATCTCTGGCTGGATTTCAGGATAGTCATCCCTCAGCAATTTTTGTTATTTTTATTACGTCGATTTGGCCCATCATTATCAATACGTCGGTGGGTGTAAGAAATATTCCGATGGACTATCGCAATGTTGCTCGTGTGGTTCGACTCAATGCATTTCAATATTTTTACAAAATTATGTTACCTGCAGCAGCGCCCTATATTTTTTCGGGTTTGCGAATAGGTGTGGGTTTATCCTGGTTAGCGATAATCGCAGCAGAAATGTTGGTCGGTGGTGTTGGAATAGGATTTTTTATCTGGGATGCCTGGAACTCATCGCGCATCAGTGACATTATTCTTGCGTTAATTTATGTTGGTCTGGTCGGTTACGCGTTGGATCGTCTGGTGGCACTGGCTGGTTATGCAGTAACGCGTGGTACAGGTAAATAATTTTTTGAAAGGCTCCAATTTATAGGAGCCTTTTTATTTTTTTTTAATCCAAATTGGATCCAGTGGACCGATCATAGGCTTTGCTTCCGGCCTCCCACAATAAAAACCTTGTAGGCTGTCAACGCCCATTTGGTAGAGTTGTTCGGCTTGTGAGAGGGTTTCCACACCTTCGGCTATAACTTTTAAATTCATGCGTTTGGCGATCATCACGGCGCTCTCGATAATGACCAATCCTTGTTTTTCGATTTGTGCAACGAAGGATCTGTCAATTTTGATAGCGGTTACCGGAAATTCATGCAGGCGGGATAGTGAAGAATAACCTATACCGAAATCATCAATTTGTATTTCGATACCTTTTTGTCTGAGTTCTTTGGCGGTTGCCAGTGTTGAATCGTGATATTCAATACCGAATAATGATTCGGTGACTTCCAGAATCAAATCATCAGGTTTTAAATTATGTTGTTGCAGTATTCGATTAACTTTTGAAGGGAAATCGTTAACCAATAATTGTTTTAGTGAAACATTAATGGCAATTTTGATAAGAGGATTTGATGATTTCCATGATGTGACTGCATTGCAGGCAGTATTTAATACCCAATCTCCCAAGGCAATAATTTTATCTGTGTCTTCAGCGAGATGAATAAATTCTTCAGGGTTAATTTCTCCCAATACGGGGTGGTTCCAACGAACCAAGGCTTCCAATGCTGTTACGTTTCCAGAGTGCGAATCTATTATGGGATGATAAACCAGCAGTAATTTATTTTGTGTTATGGCGTCAGATAGTGCGCGGCTTAAATCGAATCGACGGCGTTGGGTTTCAACGTAAGTTTCATTGTAGGTTAATGTTTGGCCGCGACCACTGCGTTTGACTTCTGCAACAGTCAGGTCTGCAGCATGAATAACGTCTTTATAATTGTTGGCATCAGTTGGGAAATAGGCAATGCCAACGCTTAGACCCAAACCCAGAATTTCATTATTCATTTGCAGCGGAGCAGTGGCTGTTTCGATTAATTTTTTTGCCAACTTTTCTGCATTCGCACGAGCGTTTTCTTCTTGTGCTGTGATAATTAAAAATTCATCGCCACCCCAGCGACCTAGGATCGCGTTATCCGGGCATAATTCTTTAAATCGATAAGCAATGGTTTGTAAAACTTTATCGCCAATATCATGACCCAATGCGTCATTGATTTGTTTAAATCTGTCCAAATCCAGAAAAAGAATGGCAGCTTCTTGTTTGCTATTCTCGTTTAATCCTGTTTCCATCCATTCAATTAATCCACGGCGATTGGGCAAGCCAGTGAGCACATCGTAATGTGCAATTCGTCGTAATGCCTCAGTGCGTTCGGCAACACGATTCTCCAGATGATTATTGAATTCCTGCAAATTATTAATCAGCTGGGTATTTTCTTGTTGTAAGGTCAAACTTTGACGCAATACACCGTGATTATTGCGATGACTGATAATCATAGCCAACCAGAAAATTAAACCTAATAATGCTATGACCAGATCATCCTTTGAAATTAAATATAAAATAATCGAGGTTGGAAATAATAATAAGGTGATGTAGATTCGGCCAATATACTTGAGCGGAGCCGTTATTCCGGTTGCACCACCTGCCAGTGCAGAAATAATGATAATGAGTGTAAATTTTGAATTGTAATGCGCTAAATCAAAGGCAATAAATACTACCGCTACCCACAGAATTGCAGCCGAAAATAATCCTGCGGCAAATCCCGTTTTCCACCATTGTAGATTTTGAAAATCATGAATTTGATTAAGTGCGAGGCATCTTGTAAATCCAATCCAGGATAGAAAGCGAAGTAAACTGAGAAACAGCACGGCTGTAACCCAGTAACCTATATTTTCAACGCCATCGGCTTGCAATACATAACCTGCTCCCAGTGTTGCTGTTACATTAACAATCAACATGGCAGGTAAATTTTGATAAGCAAGGGATAAGAGTTGTAGCTCTATTGAAAGATTGCGGTCTGTTGCCCGGCGACGATGTAGCTTGAATGGATTGTGGATAGCCATAGTGCTGTTCCGGTAGCCAAAAGTCAGCAGATAAATTCCTTACTCGCGAAGTATAGGAAAGAACAACTTTGGGTGCCAGCATTTCTATGATCTGAAAATTTTACTTTTATAACCTTAATCACATCCCTGTGTTTGAATTAATTGAATAAATCCGTGTTTACAAAATCTGCTCTGACCAAAGACCAGAAATCATCAGCCAATCCATTTAAAACATATTTATAAGGCAGCCAGCCATAACCTTTATCGCCCCAGCGGGTTCCCCATGAGTTGCGGATTAAGATAGCACCGGTTTCACCATCGATTTTTTTATCATCGTCATAACCTACAGCCAATACTGCATGGCCACCTTCGAGTCTGTCCCCTCGTTTGGGGTAGGGTATGTCTCCGGTGTCTTCGCCTATAGCAGGTATGGAACTGTAAACAGAAAAACCAAACATAGCGGGCAATTCTGCCGCCAAACTTTTTTTCACTTCTGCCAGAATATTTTCCGGCGTTCGTCCAGCTGGATCCAGTCGATAATATTTTATGGATTTATAACTTTGCGCAAATGCGAAACAAAAACTGTCGGGATCATCATTAAATTTATCCGGCTTGTAGGGCCAATATTTTTCAGGCGGAACACCAAACAACACCATGGCTTTCATAGTGGATCGCAAGTAGGCGCCATCATCGCCTTTGAAACCCAATAATTGCCGGGTGACTTTGTACAGAAATAAACGCGAAGCATCCAGATGTTTACCTGAGGTGCGGCGTTCGTAATATTCCATCATGCCAACACCTGCGTGTGCCGTGCATGAACCAAGAGCGCCCTGATCTTCAATTGGTGAGCACCATGTACGTAAATCAATTTTTTTTGGTAATTTTTTCTTGACCGCTTTTACCCGATTGGATTTCACCAAAATATTACACACTTCATCTGATTCTTGAGAACTGTCCCGAATGTCCGGTAAATCGCGGTGCCAGCCCAAACCAAAACCATGAACATTTGCCATTTTGTTTCTCCTTCGTTATTTAAAAATAATTATTTAAATCAGTGTGTTGGCGCTTCATCATCTTGTTGAATAGCTTGTGATGAATACAACAAAGAGCCATCAGGTAATTGTCTTTTACTAATTAATTCTTTTTGCAACAAATAATCCAATGCTGCCAATACACGTTTTTGTTCTTCTTCGATTCTTTGTTTGCTAATCCACCAATGGCAAATACCCTCAACAGTATCGGCGGCAAACTGATGCTGATTCAGGTAGTTAGTTATTTCATTAGCAATCGCTTTAATATTATTTTCTGATAGGGGATCTTCTGCCACCGGTGATGTCCTTTTTGGAATGAGTGAATTCTCATGGTGAAGCAATAGATAAGCCAAGGTGAGTCTTTACTTGAATCTGGCGCTTGAATATTCAACTGTCATTCAATATGTCCATAAAATTCACAAAATTATTAATATTTAAAATTATTTTTGAAATTTCGTATCACTTAAAATAAACATATGATAGTTTCCGTGAGACAACCCGCTAATTGAAAGTGGTTAAGGGAATGGAGGATTAGCGGCGATGGGTAGTTACCCTTTGGTTAATGCATAACAAAAACGTTGTTATAAAAGGACGGTTGATATGAAACAAATCACACTGGTTGATATTCCGTTTCCCTGTCTTTCTGTAGAACGGCGTAGTCTTGAAACACGAGACTATGCGGCTGTTCAACCTCATTCTACCAATCCTGATCTTATTCAAGACAGGCGAATTGTTAATTGTTTGAAAAAGATGACTTTGTCTATTCAACATTTGTCGCGAGAAAGGTTTATTCAACCTGTAATACCTGACACTTCGCAG
>CAMLRJ010000080.1 GCA_946482345.1 uncultured Cellvibrio sp. | reverse complement strand
ATTGCCCACACCTTTCGATGGTGCTTTTACTTTTCCAATATGAGAATAACCATTAAGCGCTCCCTGATAAAAACAGGTTGCTCCATTTTTTTTATTGTGTTGAATCACGGCAATATCACCATACAAACCTGCAGCCATTCCTTTTTTACGGCAATGGGCAACTACATAAGCATCTGCTGTGTTCGTCAGCACTTGAAATCGACTGCCAGGATCGCATGCGCCATTCAATACATTGGGTCTGTCGCAAGAAGATCCAACGTGATTGGTGGTTGGCACCAGAGTGCCAGTGTCGCAATCGAAATCCGGAACTGTGACGCCAATATCAGCATCACATTTCTGAGCGTAGACTTCCAGGGTTTCGGCATAAGAGGAAAAACAAAAAAGATATGAGAAGAGCAGAAATAGAAATTTAACAGCAATTGCGGGTTTAAAGGCTAAAAAGTGTTTCATATATTATTCCTTGAATTAGATTAACCGGCGACGAAGCAGGCTACGCTAGATTTTTTCGGGCCTCTATATTTTTTGGTGCCAATGATATTTTTATTTATTTAAATATGTTTTTTGCGTCAGTTTTTAGGAATCATTACTATTCTTTATTAATAAAAAAACCACCTTGCGGTGGTTTTTATTGATTTTTATTTTGCATAAATTTGTTTGTTACACATTAAACAAAAAGTGCATCACGTCCCCATCCTGAACAATATATTCCTTACCTTCTTTACGAGACTTACCCGCATTTTTTGCGCCTTGTTCACCTTTGTATTGGATGAAGTCTTCATAGGCAATGGTTTCAGCGCGGATAAACCCTTTTTCGAAATCAGTGTGAATGACACCGGCGGCTTGTGGTGCAGTGGCGCCGATTGGAATTGTCCATGCACGTACTTCTTTTACGCCTGCGGTGAAATAAGTTTGCAAGCCTAATAATTGGTAACCGGCGCGAATCACGCGATTTAATCCAGGTTCTTCCATGCCCATTTCGGCGAGAAATTCTTTTTTATCATCGCCATCCAATTCGGCGATATCGGCTTCCAGTTTGTTGCAGATTGGCACCACGATGGATTTTTCTTCGGCTGCAATCTTTCTGACTGTATCGAGATGCGGATTATTTTCAAAACCATTTTCTGACACGTTGGCGATATACATGGTGGGTTTGAGTGTGAGCAAATTAATTTCTTTCAGCATTGCCACTTCGTCTTTATCCAGATTAAACGAGCGCAATGGTTTTGCTTCATTCAAGTGAGGCTGGATTTTTTCCAGCAGTGCTTTCATAGCAAGAGCGTGTTTGTCACCGCCTTTTGCAGATTTGGCAAAACGATTCAGTGCTTTTTCAACTGCATCCAGATCAGCCAGTGCCAGTTCTGTATTGATGACTTCTATGTCTGCAGCCGGGTTTACCTTGTTGGCAACGTGAATCACATTGTCATCATCAAAACAACGTACCACATGGGCGATGGCATCCGTTTCGCGAATATTAGCGAGGAACTTATTGCCCAGACCTTCACCTTTGGATGCCCCCGCCACAATACCGGCAATATCGATGAATTCCATAGTAGTGGGGACTATGCGTTCGGGTTTGACCAGCTCAGCTAGTTTGTCCTGGCGAGGGTCCGGTACCGCAACAATTCCAGCGTTCGGTTCAATGGTGCAGAAAGGAAAGTTTTCAGCGCTGATACCGGCGTTGGTCAACGCATTAAAAAGAGTTGATTTGCCAACGTTAGGCAAACCGACAATGCCACAATTGAAGCCCATAGGTGTAATCCAGATAATGAGGTGTTGAATTTTGCAGGCCGCGATTATACATGCTTTACCCTGTTGCGGCTTGAGGTTAGGCTAGTGGCCATGAGAGTTATTGATCTAACTGCTGTGTATTAACAATTATGGGTTACAGCATGAATATGCACGATTTTATTTATCGATTTGATGATTACGAACTCCAACCCAAAGAAGGCAGATTGCTCCATCTTGATGAAGATCTGGCATTAGGTTCCAGAACGCTTGATCTCTTGACTCTGTTGGTACATAACGCCGGTAAACTGGTCACCAAAGAATCTATATTTGCCACACTTTGGCCCAATGTTGTTGTGGAAGAAAATAATTTGCATGTGCATATTTCCATGTTGAGAAAAGTATTGGGCAACGACAAGATTGTAACTTTATCGGGAAAGGGTTATCGATTTACTCCGACAGTGAAAACTTATCCCTACAGTTCACATCAGCAGTCAGAAATACAAGGTAACTTGAATATTATTTTGTTGGATGATCATCTATTAATTCGCGAAGCTATGTGCGGAGTGCTGCGTGAACTGGTGGCCGATGTTGAAAGAGTTGCGCCAATCTTATCCGCAGCTGCCAGTGGTAGTGATGTCAGGTGTGGTTGATCAGAAAAAAGTATTGGAAGTCATTAATTCAGGAGCACTGGGTTTTATTCCCAAAGCAACTTCACGCCAGGAAATGATCAATGCAATAAAAAAAGTGCTTTCAGGTAATGTTTATATTCCCCAGGATTTGTTTCGATCCGAAAACAAGTTTCGTCGTTTTTAATTGATAATCTGTTAGTAAGTTAAATATTGGGCAACCAGTGATCGGATGATCATAGGCTGAATAGGTTTACTCAGAAGTGTCAAGCCTGCCGCATGAGCCTCATTGATTTTTTCCATGTCTGCATTACCACTCATTAAAAAAGCCGGAATATTTTTTTCATAATAGCGACGGATTTTTTTGATGGCATCAATACCGGTTTCATGATTGCCAAGGGAATAATCCGAAATAATTAAATCCGGAATAATGGAAAAAGTGGTCAAGCTATTGAATGCTGCTTTGATCGATGTTGCCGTGATGATGCGGCATCCCCATGGTGTCATAAATCCGTCCATGGCTTTTAAAACCAAAACATCATCATCAATAATTAATATTTTTTTATTGATAAAGTGGTTGTCGGTAATGAGTGGGTAAGCTGTGGGTTCGAGAATATCATCTGCATAATCCAGCAGTATCGAAAAGCAAGTACCTTTTGTGAAAACGGATTTCACTTTTACCTGATGATTAAGCAGTGCGCATAATTTATTGACGATCGCCAAACCAAGTCCCATACCTTGATCGTGGTTTGTGGCTTTGTTGATCGTTCTATTGACCTGAAAGTGCTCATCAAAAATCCGGCGCAGGTCTTCAGGTTTTATACCTATGCCTGTATCCCACACCTGAATTTCAATCTTGTTGCCGCGTTTGCGACTGCCAATCAGAATTTTTCCTTTTTGGGTATAACGCAATGCGTTATTAACCAAATTCAGTAAAATTCTTTCAAGCAATACGGGTTCACTTTTTACGTAAAAAGGAGACGATCTGAATCTTAATTCAAGACCTTTGTTTTTGGCTGCTTCACGAAAAGTATTATCGAGCCTTTTGAAAATATCATTGAGCCGATAATTTTGCAGTTGTGGGTTGGTAATATCAGTGTTTAATTTTGAAATATCCATCAGGTTTTCAAATAGTTCATTAATGCTGATAACACAGGATTCAATATGACTTAAGATTTTTTCGCGAGCATTTGCGTCCTTGGTTGAATGTAAATGTGCAACAAATAAATTGAGTGCATGTAAGGGTTGTCGCAAGTCGTGATTGGCTGCCGCAACCAGTTTGGATTTGGCAAGATTGGACAAGTTGGCGGCTTCGGCAATTTTTTTTTCGCGACTTAAATTTTCAACCAGTGTCATGTTGTCAAGTAATGCAATTTCCAAATTGCGGGTGCTTTCTTTTGCTTCCTGGCGTTTTCTGGCAATGTAGTTGGCTTCGGCTGTTAGCCACCATGCACCCGTTGCCAATGCTGCCCACTCAAACAAATCCAAAAATAAAATACGGTTGTATTCATTATGATAGTGTTGCCAGAGCGTAATGCTGCCCAAGATAATCAGGGGCAATAAACTGACCCAGAATAATTTTTTCGGCCTTACGCGCAGGGTGAGACTCATGGGAACGACTAATAATAAAATTAAAAATGCACCGCGTACTTCATGCGCAAAAAAAATTAAAAACATGTAGCCCAGCATCGCATAGACACTTTGTGGAATCGTCAGGCTGGGATCGCTGAAATAAAGATTCAAGCGGCTGCGAATCATGCCATAGAAAATTATATTGGCGAATAAAGGAATCAGAATAATAGCGGCTAAAGGAAAGCCTGGTAAATAGCCATTAATAAAAGCAAAATAGGTGAGGAGGGCAACCACCAGATAAGCTTTGTTTGAAGCGAGGCATCGTTTTATTCTTAATGCTTGTTTGGGGTCGTCACTGAAAATCAGCGTTTTGATATTCATACCAGCTCACCTGATTATTCGATTTGTATGTAAAAATTATGTTGGTGTGTGTAAATTTTTCATGGCTTTATTCCAATCACCATTGATGGCATCCGGCATGCAATCAATCGCTTTTTGAATAGATTTTTCAATTAACTCCTGCTCTGCTGCCGGTGCACGTTTTAGCACAAAGTTGGCGACCTGGGCGGCAACTCCCGGGTGGCCTATGCCTAATCTCAATCGTGCAAAATTGGGATTGTTGCCCAGTGCGGCAATAATATCTTTTAAACCGTTATGACCACCATGACCGCCGCCTTGTTTAAAACGTGCAACGCCTGGTGCCAAATCCAATTCATCGTGTGCAACCAAAATTGCTTCAGCGGGAATTTTAAAAAAATTGGCCAGTGCGCCAACGGATTGCCCGCTGCGATTCATATAAGTAGTGGGAATCAGCAAACGAAGTTCTTTATCTTGAAACTGTATTTTGGCAGTAAAGCCAAAATATTTATTATCAACAACTAAATTTGCTCCGCATTTTCTGGCAAATGCACGTACAAAATCTTCCCCTGCATTGTGACGGGAATTTTCATATTCGCTACCCGGATTTCCGAGGCCGACAATAAGTTGGATATTGGTCATGATTGATCAAGTTAATTATTGATGTAGAAAATGAAAGTGCTTTGAACAAAAAAGGGCAGAGTCCGAAGAGTCTGCCCTTTTTTGATTAACGCAAAGATTAAGCTTCTTCGCCTTCTTCTGCTCCGCCTTTTGGCTTCACAATAGTGGCAACAGCCAAATTGTGTGATTCGCCTTTTTGCAGGTCAGCTGAGGTCACACCTGATGGAAGTTTCAGATCAGAAATGTGCAGGATTTGGCCTACTTCCATATTGATCAGATCAACTTCAATAAATTCTGGCAGGTTGTGCGGCAAACAAACGATATCCAATTGAGTCAAGTTGTGAATTACTTTACCGCCTTGAATTTTCACGCCTTTGCTCACTGCTTCGTTAACGAAGTGCAGTGGTACATGGGTGTGAACTTTGGTGGATTTGTCGATGCGCAAAAAGTCAGCGTGCAACACTTGCAGTTTGGATGGGTGACGTTGCAAATCTTTCAGGATGACATCCTGCGCTTTACCATCAACATTCAAGCTGATGATGTGCGAGTAGAAAGATTCGTGTTCCAAATGCTTCGACAATTCATTGTGTGAAATGCTGATGCTTTGTGGATCTTTTTTGCCGCCATAAATAATGGCAGGTACTTGATCAGCCAAACGACGCAGGCGGCGGCTCGCACCTTTCCCCATGTCGTTACGTGCTGTAGCGTCTAATTTAAAGTCTTCAGACATGATAATGTCCTCTTGGTTATAAACCTGTCAGTCCGCGACCAGAACCTTCAGGGGTTGCAAAAACCCGAATCATATCGGGTGGTTTATTGAATGCAGTGTTTTGCTAATCGCGAAACATTGCACTCAAGGATTCTTCATTACTCAAACGGCGCATGGCTTCCGCCAGCATTCTCGACAGCGTTAACACACGAATGCGTGAACATTGTTGAGCTGCTTGACTCAGCGGAATTGAATCAGTCACTACCAATTCATCCAGCACAGAGTTGTTAATATTTTCTATGGCTTTGCCTGAAAGTACCGGGTGCGTACAGTAGGCTATAACCCTGTTTGCGCCGTGATCTTTCAGTGCTTTTGCCGCACTGCAAAGAGTGCCGGCTGTATCAATAATGTCATCAACCAGCAGGCAGGTGCGATTTTCAATTTCACCGATGATATGCATAACTTCAGCAACGTTTGCACGCGGGCGACGTTTATCGATGATCGCCAGATCGGTTCCCAGTTGTTTGGCAACAGCGCGTGCACGCACTACACCGCCAATGTCGGGGGAAACCGTTACCAGATTGGGGAAGTTTTGTTTTTCGATGTCTTCAAGTAATACGGGTGAGCCATAGACGTTGTCCACAGGAACATCAAAGAAACCCTGGATTTGTTCAGCGTGAAGATCGACCGTCAGTACTCGATCCACACCTACGTTGACCATCATATCGGCCACCACTTTAGCGGTGATAGGTACGCGGGCTGAGCGAACACGTCTGTCCTGACGGGCATAACCAAAGTAAGGAACAACCGCTGTAATTCTTCCAGCTGACGCACGACGCAACGCGTCTACCATGATGATTAATTCCATCAGATTGTCATTGGTAGGGGCGCAAGTGGGTTGCACTACAAACACATCGCGTCCGCGAACATTGGTCAGTAGCTCAACATTAATTTCGCCATCAGAAAAAAGCGAAACCGACACTTCACCCAAAGACAAGCCAAGATGTTCGACTATTTTTTTAGCCAGTTCAGGGTTGGCATTGCCAGTAAACACCATTAAATCAGACACGTTGAGTACCTTTAATGTCGGTAATAGAAATCAGCGCAGGTTTTACCCTTGGGAGATTTCCCCGATTTCCGGAGCATCATCAAGAACAACAAATATATAGAGAAGAATATGGCAGGGGTGAAAGGATTCGAACCTCTGAATGGCGGGATCAAAACCCGCTGCCTTACCACTTGGCGACACCCCTGTAGGTGATTAATGATCAGGTAGTAGATAGTGAGTTGGCGAGATATTAATCCCTTGAGCCACAAAACTATTCAACTTCAGGTTTGCTATTTTGGCTTGGGCTGCAATCGCTGAATCAGCGTTATCGAAACTCAAAAATACACAAGAACCTGTACCCGTCATTCGAGGTTGGTATCCCACATCTTCCAACCACTGCAAGCACTCATTTACCTCAGGGTAAAGTTTTCTTACCAGTGGCTGGCAGTCGTTATGACCACCCCCTTCAAGAAAGGCCGCCACTTTAATGGCCGCCGTATCTCTTGTCAAATCTTTGTGTGAAAAAATTGCAGCGGTAGAAACATGGCATTCGGGGTGTACAACAAGATACCAATTTGTAGCTAAATCAATAGGTTCGAGTCGTTCGCCTACACCTTCCGCCCACGCACTTCGACCTCGGACAAATACCGGAACATCAGCGCCCAAACCAAGGCCGATATCAGCCAATTCCTGTGTAGATAAATGACATTTCCATAAGTGATTCAATGCCACCAATGTCGTTGCGGCATTACTGCTTCCGCCTCCGATTCCTCCTCCCATGGGTAGTTTTTTTTCAAGTTGAATATGCACTCCCTGATGGACACTCCGGTGATTTTTCAGCTTCATTGCCGCGCGAACAATCAGATTGTCTTCGAATCTAACGCCTGCGAGTTCAGGTTCAAGTTGGATCTTGTCTTCAGGTATGAGAGTGAAAGTTAATTGGTCGCCATAATTTAATAATTGAAAAACCGTTTGCAGTTGGTGATAGCCATCTGCACGGCGACCGGTGATATGCAAAAACAGATTTAATTTGGCGGGCGAAAGCAGGCTTAAATTATGGGTTGTCATTTTCTTTGAGTGTCCATTCGCGCACTATCAGTGTTAAACGAAAATCGTTAAAACGGGCGGTGACTTTTTGCGGTAAATAAATCAATTGGTTTTTGTAATTCATATGATGATAAGAAGCATATTCAATTAGCCAACCGGATTGCTCCAGTGTGCCAATCAAACCCATACCATTATCTTTGATGTTTTTTATTTTGGTGTCGGGAGCGGGTAATCCGCGTATCCAGTAATTCAATTGAATCAGAGGTAACTTCCAGCCTGTTACCTCTCGAATTAACTCTTCAGCCGAATGTGCTGTGACTTCAGGTTTGCCCTTTTCTTTCAAACTGACTTGTTGGTTGTTGCCTTCAATATGAATCGATTTTTGTCCCAGTGGGCCAGTGAGTTGTATGTCATAGGATTCTGCTGCTTGTGTCCATTTAATATTGACACTGCCTGATTCGTCAGTTGTTTTAACTCCCAGTTTGCCACTTAATTTCCAATTATTGAGTGGGCTGAGTGTTTCCTGATGGGTTTTAAATTCGACAGATTTCAGTGTTGTTTTATGTGCACAGGCTGAAAGCAGGCTTAATAAAAAGATAAGGATAAAAATGGGTCTGTAATTCATCTTGGATAGCTGAATGGCCAAGGGGAGCAGCATCATAATCAATTTGGCTTGATCGGGGGAATAAAACCTTCGGGTCAATAAAATTTGGGGGAGGATTGGATCATTTCTTTAGATAGCAACCAGGTTTGTTGTATCAAAAATGCATCGGAACTGGCTCGATGACGGCGAATTTTGAGTTGTAATTCCAGATCCTGTTTGGCTTGATCCCACACCAGCAGCTGATCTTCGGGGGTGATTAATTCGATAGGGCTTAAATGAAATTCCGGTGTGCAACGTGCAGCCCAAAACAGGCGTGTTAACCAGGGGCTGTCATGAACCCATGCATCACTGTAAACGGTAATGGGGCCTAAAAATATATTTAACGCGTGGCAAACTTCTTTTGCAGGGCTGCCTTTTTCAAACAGCAGATGACGTGGTATACCGTGAATGGCTTCGGCCTCCGCATTCCAGTGTATCCATTCTTCTTCCGGGGTGATCAGGCTGCAAAAACGTGAACCATCGGCTTTGACTGCGCCTATTTCGATAGGATAGCTATGGGAGCCAAAACCTGAAGCTTCTATGTCGATAATGCACGGGCAGCGAGGTGTTTTCATTAATTCATCCGTTATAAACTTTGTTGAGTATAGGCGGATTTTGGCTAGGCTCTAATAAACCCTTGTCAGACTTGCCAAGTCACCGGACAATACCGCCCTTTTTTGAATAGATCAAATATTGGATTCATGACACTCATCGCTTTCGGCATCAATCACAATTCGGCACCTCTCGCTTTGCGTGAGAAAGTGGCCTTTTCGCCGGAAATTATAGAGTCAGCTTTGAAAGAAGCCGCCAGTCAAAATGGATTAAGTGAAGTCACCATCTTGTCCACTTGTAATCGCACAGAAATTTATGCGGTAGCCGAGCAGAGTGACACTATAGAAAATTGGTTGCTTGCACACACAAAAGTTCCCGCTGCAGACTTGCAAAAAAGTTTTTATGCTTACAAAAATCAGGATGCACTCAAACACATCATGAAAGTTGCCGGTGGTTTGGATTCTTTGGTATTAGGTGAACCACAAATACTCGGGCAAATGAAATCGGCATTTGCGATTGCGCGTGAAGTGGGGACTGTAGGCAGTGAATTGCATTCGGTTTTTCAACACGTGTTTAATGTGGCCAAACGCGTCAGAACAGAAACGGCGATTGGTGAAAATCCTGTATCGGTTGCTTATGCCGCGGTGAGTTTGGCGCAACAAATTTTTTCCAACTTGAAAGAAGATACTGCACTGTTGATTGGTGCAGGTGAAACTATTGCATTAGTTGCCAGACATCTGGCTGAACATGGCATCAAAAAAATATTGGTTGCCAACAGGACATTGTCCCGCGCGCAAAAACTGGCGGCTGAATTTGATGGTGAAGCTTTTTTATTGGCAGAGATTCCTGAACAATTGCATCGTGCCGATATAGTCATTTCCTCTACTGCCAGTCAATTACCTTTGTTGGGAAAAGGTGCAGTTGAATCAGCATTGAAAAAACGTAAACACAAACCTATGTTTATGTTGGATATAGCCGTGCCGCGTGATATCGAATCGCAAGTGGCCGAATTGGAAGATGTTTATCTTTATACGGTTGATGATTTGCATGCTGTGATTGATGAAAATAAAAAATCACGTGTGTTGGCAGCGGATCAAGCTCAATTAATTATTGATCAGGGTGTTGAAGATTATTTAAAACAACAGCGTGAATTGAATGCGGTTGACCTGATTAAGCAATATCGTAATCAGTCTGAGCAGATACGTGATCTTGAATTACAGAAAGCTCTGAAACAATTACAGTCAGGAGCAAACGCTGAAGAAATTTTA
>CAMLRJ010000079.1 GCA_946482345.1 uncultured Cellvibrio sp. | reverse complement strand
AGCCCGGACTATGAGCTGCGCGTAGAAGCTCGGGTGCGCCCCAGCCATTCACCGCGCCGGGTTAATTTTATGATTAACACGCAGCGCACAACGGACTATCACGAACACTTACGCGAGTATGACCTCGGGCAGAATGCTGATTGGCAAATTATCAGTATGACCACGCAAAACCTGGATGCGGAGCCCGGAGACCAGGTTAATGTGCAATTGGGAGTCACCGATTGGGGCCCGGGAGAATACTATCTCGATATCGATTATTACCGCGCACAAGTCGTGAAGGTGAAGGATGCGAAGCCCGATTTGGGCGAGCCGCTCATTTATCATCCTCCGGTTCCCCCACTCGACACATTCAAACAACACATCAGCGTAAAACACGATGCCGTGATTAACGCAGCGTTTCCTGCAGTTAATTTTAATAACTGGCAGTCAGATGGTGCGCGTGTACTTACCGTGAGTGCGGGCCAATATCCACTATTGCGCTGGGATATGAAAAGCTTTCGCGGGAAAAAAGCCGATGGCGCAGGCGTACTTGAACTCACGACGCAATCAGTACAAAAAGGCGGTAATTACGTTGACGCACTCGGTGAAGATTTTGGTATTGAATTTGATAAGGTGCGGATCATTGAAATTTTTGGTGGCGATGCCGACTGGCAACAAGCTAGCGTGACCTATGCCAATTTTACGCAAGGGAAAGAATTACAATCCTTGATTAACGGCCAAATGATATTCGATACCGACGTAGCACAAGCTAATGGAAAAACCTTTGTCACCCTGTCGCGCCCCGTTATGCAACGTTTACTCGACGGGACCACGCGCGGGCTTTTGTTAAAGCCACTCGGCGCGCTGGAAGTCTCGTTTTACGACTCAGAACACGGCGATGGCAGCCAAGCACCGACATTGCATTTTAATACTCGCGCCAAATAGAACATTCAGCCAAGTCATTCAACAACAGGCCAGCGCTCCATTATAAGAGGTTAATAATGAACCCATTATTCAAGCAATTTTTAATCAGAACAGTGCTAGTTTTTTGCGTAGCAGCAGCGCTCAATGGTTGCGCTACGCCAGCGCAACATACTGCCCACGAGAAAAAAATACACCCGTGGGAAATGCAGGAAATTATTCTCCTCGCCGAAAAACAATATGAAAATTATTACACCGATGTAGATGTATGGGTTCAGCTCAAAGGGCCCGGGTTCGACAAGCGCGTGTACGGTTTTTGGGATGGCGACAACCGCTATGTGGTGCGTGTTGTTGCCACCGCACCGGGAGAATGGACATGGCGCAGTGCGTCTAACCACGCGGATGATGCCGGTTTGAATAATCAGTCCGGCGCCTTCACCGCCACCGCATGGTCTGCCCGTGAAAAGCAGCAGAACCCTAACCGACAGGGCTTTGTGCGCATCTCATCCAATGGCCACGCGCTTGAATATGCCGACGGCACACCCTTCTTTATGGTCGGTGACACCTGGCTCGCCGGTACAACCTGGCGACTGCCATTTCGCAATGCACCTACCTCACCGGATTACCGCCCCGGCCCAGGCATTGGCTTTGAAGATGCGGTCGCGTTTCGCAAACAGCAGGGCTTCAATTCCGTCAGTATGATTGCCGCCTTCCCCAATTGGGATGCGGATTTAAACCCCAGCACCTTCGCCGACGCAAACGGTATTTACCTGAGGAATGCGTGGGAAAAATTCGGCTACGACGTATCGAGCGAAAAAGGCACCGATGCATCGGGCGGTTTAAGTTACTGGGGCTCGTTCACAGCAAAAAGCATGCGCGATGAATACGGCCACCTGCCCTTTGCCATGTCGCAACAACATAAAGGCGTGTCGGATTTTACGCGCATTAACCCTGAATATTTCAAAAGCCTGGACCGCAAAATGGCTTACTTGTCCGAACAGGGGTTTGTGCCTTTAATTGAAACTGTGCGACGGGATGTGGGCCCCTCGTGGAATGCCTATTTCGATTTCAATGAAACCTTTGCTCGCTACACGCAATATTTAATTGCGCGCTATGGTGCGAACAACATCGTGTTTAGCGGCATTCATCTGGATTGGATTCCCAAAGACTTCAGCCTGACCGCTGCACAATTTAATGAAGCCCTGACCTATCACCTAAACAAATACGGCAAGCCACCGTTTGGCCAACCGGTTACGGCGCTGATTGATCGCTCCACCTATGAAGCCTTTGGCCACGGTGAGCAAGTGCCCTGGATGACCATGCACTCCGTAGGCAACAAGCCGCGTGATCATCGCGTGGGCGACGCGCTGGAAGTGCAGTTCAAACTCACACCGCCCTACCCGACTATTAATTTCGAACCTTACTACACGGGTTGGCTGCACGAAATTAATAAGCCCGCTGGCGAAGAGCCGCCTGCAAATTCCGCACGGGATAATTATTTCGCCCGCGCACAAATGTACGGCTCCGTTCTTTCCGGTGGACTATCTGGCCATGTGCATGGCACCGCCGCGTACGACATAACAACCACCGGCGAACCCGCCGGTGCCCGGCCACACATTTGGGATGCATTAAATTACGAATCCGCCAATTACATGCAGCACTTGAATACATTCATACAGTCGGAAGGCCGCCGCTATCAGGATTTATTATTAGCCTCTGACCAGCTATTGCCGCGCAAAGCACCGGGCAGCCCGGAAGACGGGCTCGATGGCTGGTCTTACATGATGCGCACAATAGAAAAAGATTTTGCGCTGCTGTATTTTGAAAACAAATCCGTCGCACCCAGGTTAAAAGGCTTCTCCCCCGGCAAGGCCTACACCTTAACCTGGTTTGATCCGATAAATGGTCAATGGCAAAAAGCCATTTCAATCACGGCAGACAGCGAAGGCAATATCGATATACCGGGTTTTCCGCAAGATGAAAAAATTGCCAGCCGCGATTGGGCAGCAAAAATTCTGCTTTAAATGTGTCGCATAGCGAAAGCCTTGCCTTTCGCTATGCGCAACCACAATCAGCTTGGACACGCTTACTCGTGTATGGTCGTGTAATATCCTCTGGCGCAGTTATCATTTATAGTCTTTACTTAACCGAACGGCGGGCAATGACCCAGCCAGTGTGTGATTTGTCGACAGGGACTACAGGAATGGTAGATGTTGCTCACTCCTTTGTATTACCTCCCTTTTATACCGCCTTGTCGATGATTTTGAAGTATGCTTTTGCTGAATATTTAACAGCCTGAAGAGCCGACCTAGAGTCGGCTATGTGCCCAAAGCGGATATTTATTAGAGATAGAAATTTGAATGAGCTGTTATGCAATTTAGCCTTCCCTAGCTCTAGTGAACAATCCTAAGCCATTTCGCGATATATGAATTTAAACGAGAATGTAGAAACTCATTTCCTGAATCAAATTGAGGGGATTGTGTCCCACCAATTCTATTCATGCACGTGACTTTTGGCCGACAGCCCCGAGCCTGCCTCCATTTTTACAGCAAAACCAACACACCTACGGTAGCGTCACCTCACCGGCACGTTAGTCTATTAGAGAAGTGGCAATCTTCATTCCGACATCACGTAGTAGTTGAGCAGCCTCAGGAAAACTACTATTTGAAACCACAGAAATAGCCAAGTTATGTGTTGGGAAAATTATCATCCAATTTTGAGTGCTCTCAACACCTCCATGGTGAATGATATAAGTACCGAGTCTCTCATCCTTCGCGACTATCCAAAAAAAAGCTAAATATTCGCTGTCAGTTACATCAAATAGTCGTTTGTGTGACAAGGCAATTACCGGCAGGTCTTCCTGTAATTGCAGTTTCATATAGTTAATCAAGTCAGCCATGGTTGATTTTACGAAACCTCTACCTCCCCAGAGTTTATTGGGAGCCACATGGGGCTTTGCGACCTCATTTCTGTCGTCATATCCGTAGGCAAAAAAAGGGATTTGTGCTTTAGATAAATTAACCTGGGTATTCAACATGCCCGCTTTTTCTCTCAGGGTTTGTTTAAGAAGCGTATCGAATGATTTGTGATAGACCTGCGTTAAAATATAACTTAAGAGTTCTGCACCGACGCCAGAATAATGGAACTGCCCCTTTAAAGTAGACGTATCAAATTTATCTATTGCTTTGATGAATGATTGTTTGCTCGCGGTTTTCTCCGCAAGGCCTAATTGTTCGATATCTTTTGGTAATCCCGATGTGTGAGTTAACAGTTGCCGGATGGTAATTAGTTGTGAGGCAGTACTAACTTTATCTAACTGATTATTAATATAACAATTAACATTTTCATTCAGCGATAGCTTACCTTCCTCAATGGCATAAGCTGCGAGTAGCCCCACCATGGTTTTACTTACAGAGCCAAGTTCATAAATGGTTTGATCGATCGGTTTATTGCCTTGCTTTTTTGTCAGCTCTCCATAGTGTCCCGTAACGCTAATCCCACCACTAACGACACCAATGGAAACGGAAGTAAAACGCTTGTCTTGCAACAAGTGTTCAGCTTGCTTTTTGATCGCCAATTCAATGTTCTTTTGAGTGCCTGCCGCATAAGTATTGCAAGACAAGCTGACTAAAAAGCACGCGATACTGAATAATTTATGCATTATATATTCACCTTTGTGTTGGTTCTTGAAGCCCTAGACTTGTTGTAAAGGTGATGATATTAGGGAGCTTTGGTGATGTATTCGACCGAGTAAAAAAGTCGGTCGCCATATAAATCAATAACTTAGGACTGTTGAAAAATTGCGGGTAATTTCTGTTGGCGATATTGAGATGGAGTCATCTGCATATGCTTTTTGAAGGCAGTATTAAATGAAGACTTCGAATTGAAACCTGATTTCAGCGATATATCCAAAACCGTTTTCTCACTACAATCTGGAGAAGCCAACATTTCACAGGCTGCTGCAATTCGGTAGCCATTGATAAAGTCAAAGAAGTGGCGACCCAAATGATGATTAAGTGCCGATGAGATGTCTTGAGCAACAATACCCACTTCCTCCGCCAAAGTATCAATATTCAGCGTTGGATTTAAATAGGATTTTTGTGATTGCATGTGAAGCTCAAGTTTTGCCAGTATCTCTGATGCCTTCCCGATCGGGATTTTTTTATTGTCTGCGGGAAATCTAACCTTCTCTAGCTGCGAGCTAATCCCCTTAAACAACTCTGGCTTGTGAAGTGCTTGCCACAAGACCCAGCATGAAAAGCCCAGCCCCGCTAGCATCATGATTGGTGTTATTACGTTAAGCGCATTCTGGAACTCTGTAAATTTAACCACATTCCGAATTAAGGCAAGCGCAAAGCTCACCAGGAAAAAGGCCATAAAATGGCTCAGCCATTGCTTGTTGAGTTTCAACTCATCTGAATAGCTGTTGAGAATAGTGAGCTTATTGCGTCTAATCACGATAAAAATTAACGCAAGATATATTGCCATCTGAATATATTGAAATATATGGACAAAAAGCACCTCGAATGAAGGCTGCAAATTATTATTAATCTGTAATTTTAAAGCCGTATCCTCGACCACATAAAAACGAGGCATAAATGTAAGAACAATTATTATAAATGGCAGTGTATGCACCCAATCTTTCGCCTTAAAACGAAAATCAGTATGTAAAACAGAGCGCACATAAAAGTAAAGCGTCGGCGCCAGCAATGCCGATAGATTACATCGAAGCATCTCAAGATTAAGATGCTCATTATAAAAATTGATAAAAACGAAGTTGCTGATATCGAGGTTAAAGACAACAAAGTAAAAAGCCAAGATGCGGTTGCTGATCAGACTTCCAGAGCGAATGCTCAGCAAAAACAGTGCTGCAAAGAAGTTAATGAAAAGCTGGAGCAACGCAAGTTCATGAGACATGGAGTGTTAGCAAATCATGGTGAATTGAAGCCGGATGATACACCATATATTAAAAACTTAAAGTGCCAGTGAGCACTGTATTGACTGAACTATAGAGGTAGCTTTTCCCCCCACGAGCAACTTGACGTAATGAATAACGTTTAAGCCAATATATCGAGGTCAAAAAGTAAAAAGATGGCGCTTATATCACATCTTTTATAAGCAATCCTAGGGAATAAAAACTGTTTTCGAGTTAGTTGAATAAAGGCATTGGAGTAAATCAGGGTGGAACACCAGCGGCTATGATGGCCTTGTGGTTTAACTCTAATTTAAATCTCAAAGCAATGATGATTTAATTGTTGGTGCGGGTGAATTAAATCAAAGCTGGATGTTTAGTATTGCAGTAATCACCTAGAAACCGTAGCTGCTTTCAAAAAAACGTGAATAATAGGCAATATAATGCACTCGCTCTGAATAATAGGGAGCAGAGTAAAATTGGCAAAAGGTCCGCTCTTGGCCGTTATGTGCCAGTCGAAATACAGCAACGGCATAATCGCCAAATAACGTAGATCTGCCTTGTATACCAGGCATTTGTTTCAACCGGTTCTTGTTAAGTAGTGGCCAATTAATAAACCCATTAGGACTGAAGGGTGGCGATTGGTACAAATCGTTTTTCTGAAGCTCATTAGGTTGCACGTGATAAACCCTTGTCTATCAAACAATAGGATTAATTGAGAGTTCACAAGACGCGACTTTTTGATCACATCCATGGCAGCGGGCTCACTTCTAGCTATGCCTGCTTGCGCGAAGCAAACAATGGACGCTTGAACCTGGAGGAGATACTGCCCTATTCAAAGGCAGATCTTCTCGATTGGGCACCGGTCACAAGAAAGCATCTCGCTAAGGGCGGGCTGAGTATTGCCACGTTGGCGCAAGCGGCCCAAGAAATGAGTGATGGCGTTGCCGCCAATCTTTTTCGATGCATGATTGAATCGGAAGCCGAGGAGATAGATCAGCTTCACCGAAATTTTTACGCCACCTACAAAGAAAGAGGTAAGAATTTAAGAGCGTAGAAAGATGCTTGTTCAGCTTTCCATGGTGCGGGAAAGTGCAGGGCATCAATAATGTTAGATTATGAGATAGAATTGCGCACATAACTAACGCCATCACCATGAAAGACGAGTCGCTACACGCGCCTCATCAGCGTGCAACGAAAACGACCAGCCATTGCGCTCACACAGCCGCTGGACGATACCCAGGCCCAGGCCATATCCGTGAAACGACGACGCCCCGGTCGGCGTGTGGCGCTCATCAGCGCTCTCCTGGGTTGCGACTAAAGCGCTCACCTGATTTGTGACTAATAGCTCGTGTTCTTTGATGAGAATCGTGATCGGTCCCTGCCCGGCGAGTGTGTGCTCGAACGCGTTTCGCACCAGATTATTGACCGCGATAGAAAACGCCTGTGGATGCCCGCAGATTTTAGGTTTTGCCAGTTGATCGACTTCAACATCGACCGACTTGCCGCTTAGCAAATGGCGCTGCTGTTCTATCGCCTGGTTCACCAGCGGCATCACCAAAAACTGTTTGTCGTACAGACCGTCGTCGGTTTCGCGAGCGAGACACAAAAACATTTCAATCGTGGTTTTCATGTCGAGCGTCGCGCGCCTGATTCGATCTACCACCTTCGCATCGGCGACTGACAGGTCGCTTTGTTCCAGCAGCTCTAGCGCGCCGGTTATCACCGTGACCGGTGTCCGCAACTCATGGCTGGCTGAACCGGTAAAGTATCGCTCCCTCTCAACAAATGCGCTGATGCGCTCAAGCGTCTTCTCAATGGTCCTGGCGAGCAAGCCAACCTCGTCATCGCCGAACCGGCTGGACTCTATGCGTTTATGATCTTCGGCCGATAGTTTTTCCGGGTCGATGTCCGCAACCACTTTCGCGAGTTGCGCAACAGGGGCAACGGCTTTGCGCATCACAACAACACCCAGCCCGAAACCCAGAGCACCGAGCGTACCCACGACACCGGTGATAACGAGCAGCAACCACCAATCCTCTGACGATGCAGCCTCAATCCCGGCCACATCGAAAACCACAAAGGCGCGCGGCGGTTCATTGTCCGCAGCCGGTTTTTCATTGCCGGTAGATAGCACCGCGACATGCAACTCGTCGGCTTCGAATTCGTACAAACCTTCTGCGGGGTTGGTCTGCGCCCATTCCCTCAGTGATTCCGGCAAGCTGGCCACCTCATCGTATCCGCGCAGGTTCATTGTCATAGCGGGATAGCTTTTGGCGGCAACCTGCAACTGTTGCGTCAGCACACGGTCTTCGCTCAATCTGATCGCACCGAAGAACGCGAGTCCCCAGGCCAGGCTGAGTACAGCAACACAGATCGCGAACGCAAATGCGACACGCTTGCGCAAACTGAGCCGATACATTACTCAGCATCCTCTGCAATTCGGTACCCGATGCGATGCACTGTATGAATGAGCGGGCTATCAAACGGCCTATCGATAGCCTGCCGCAGCTTGTACATGTGCGAGCGAAGCGCATCACCATCGGGACACTCGTCAGCCCACAACAAAGTTTCGAGAGCATCGCGAGTCACAACAGACGGCGACTCCTCCATCAATCGTTGCAGTAGTTTCATGCCAGCAGGGTTGAGATCAATGCGCCGTCCCGCGCGATGCACTTGTAGCGTGGCCTTGTTCAATGTCAGATCACCCACCGTTAATAGCTTGTCGGTTTTTCCGTGACTGCGTTTGTACAGCGCCTGCAGTCGCGCATGTAGCTCTTGTAATGCGAATGGCTTGACCAGATAGTCATCGGCTCCCGCCGCAAACCCTTTCAGTTTATCGTCAAGCGTGTCTCTCGCCGTTAGCATAAGCACAGGTGTTTCTACTTTGGCATCAGCGCGCAGCTTTTGGCAAAAACTCAGGCCATCCATCCCTGGAAGCATCAGGTCCAGAACAATAACGTCGAACGGGTTCGTCAACGCCAGGTGCATCGCGCTTATACCGTCATAAGCAAAATCCAGAATATAGCTATGCGGTTCGAGATAGGCGGCAATGTTTGCACAAATATCGCGGTTGTCTTCGACAATCAATGCTCTAATCGGTATTGCACCCAGCGCGTGTACCATCTGCTGCTCCCCTCTTACCAGGCCCGTTACCAAGCATAGTCCAGTCGCAGACCAATCAGCGGCTCGGCTTCGCTTTCGTCTTTCACTACAACGCCCCGGCGGTAGTCAAACTCACTGTCGTCGCTCGACGAGGTTGCCGTTGCGTTAATGACATCAAGAAAAGTTGTCACATCTATGGGACCAAATGCGCGCCGATAGTCAACGCGAATATTCACCAGGCTGTAACTGCTTTTGCGACCGACATTGCGCTCTGTGATTTCTTTCGAGTAGCGCAGAGGTTGCCCGGCGCCCAACACGTCTGAATGAATAATAAATTCTTCGTCTGGCCTGCCGGAAAGATATTTGTAGCGCCCGGCGATCTTCCAGCGGTCGTTGATTTCCCAGGTCAGGCCAAAGGTCGCGACATGCTCGCGGCTGAAGTCGGCAGCTACCTCACCGCGACCGTCTTTTCGGTCGACCACGGCATCGTTGTAAGAGTAGGTGGCGGTAGCGTAAAGGCCTTCGCTGATCATACCCCTGGCCACGATATCGACGCCGTAGGATGTGCCGTCACCAATGTTTGCAAAGGTTCCGCTGACTCGATCAAGGTCTACCACGAGATTGTCGAGGTCTTGATAATAGGCTTCAGTCAACACCGACCAGTTGTTGTACGGAAAGAATTCAAAACCGATACTGCGGTGCGTAATTTCTTCATTCTTAAGGTTGTTCGACTCGTTAGCGGCAAGGTCTAGAAACCGTGGCGACTGATGAAAAAGTCCTGCGGTTGCAAAGTACCTGATCTTATTACCCGGCTGCCAATTGACGCTGAACCTGGGCGATGCGAAGCTCTCGTCGGCAAAGCCGTCCCGCTCGAATCGCACGCCCGTGCCAAAATTCCAATCGCCGAATTCAAAAACTTGTTCTACGTAACTTGCGTAGCTCGTTTCTTTCTGACTCAGTGAAGAGTTGGTGTCGGCGGGCGTCAGTACAATATAACGCTGATCGGGGTCTGGCCTAAAATCATCTTCGTCGTAGGTAAATCGGATCCAGTCGCCATCCAGGACGGTGTCATAATCCAGTTCAAGTTGCGTTACCTGAACCCCCGTACTGAACACACCCCATTGATTCACTATCTCAAAATCGCTTCGCCAGCCGATCTCCGTTTCATCTTCACCGATGGTAATAATGTTCTCCCGCACCGGAAAACTGGATGCAGGTGATCCCTCCGGTACGAGATCAGGAAATGCTTCACCCTCTGCGCTGATCTTTTCGCTTTTGCGGTAGTAA
>CAMLRJ010000078.1 GCA_946482345.1 uncultured Cellvibrio sp. | reverse complement strand
GCATTGATATTGTCACTATCAGAAGGATCATTCTCCAATTGCAATAAACATTCTTCCATGGTCTGCAACAATTCCTGTGCTTCCTGAATAAATGTCTGCATCGCCTGATCAAAATTGAAACTCACAGTTAACTCCTGGATGAGGTGTTTTGTGGAATGGATTCATTTTTTGACGCGTTGGAAATCAATACGGGATCCCCGAAATAATTAGCAAGATCACATAATTCAAAAACATTAATGACCGATTTGCTGTGAGCAAATAAACGTAAATTATCGCCGCGCCGCGTAAGTTCACGCTTTATCAACATCAAAATTTGTAATCCCGAGCTGTCGATATCATTCACTAAAGAAAGGTCTATTTCGATATCACCACTTTTTTCAATCAAAGGAACAATTTGCTCCTTAATATTTTTCGCATCATAGATAGTCATATCCCCATCCAGGATAATCAGCCAACAACCTTTTGATTTTTTACTCGTAATTTTCATAAATGCACATCACATAAAAAATTTTAGTTTTAGCTAATTAACTTGGCGACAGCTTGTAACATTTGTTCCGGTTTGAAAGGTTTTACTACCCAAGCTTTGGCGCCCGCTGCCTGACCTGCGTTTTTTTTGTCTTCGGAACCTTCTGTCGTTAGCATAATGACCGGTGTAAATTTGTAATTAGGATTTTTTTTCATTTCCTTTAAAAAACTGATGCCATCCATATTGGGCATATTGACATCTGAAATGACCAGATTGATTTTTTGGCCATCCAGTTTGCTTAACGCCTCTTGCCCATCACCAGCTTCAACTACGGTATAGCCAGCACCTCGCAACGTCATACCCACTACTTGACGCACACTGGCTGAATCATCCACCACTAAAATAATTTTCGACATTGGATACTCCTAAAAAAAAGTTATCTGGGATTCACCCGGTTTTTTAATATTGCTATTGCCTGCATGCACATCCACTTGCTCCAATGTGGTATAGGTTTTTTGGATGGCGTTAAGCCATTCTTGTGGATTCACCAGCTCAATATTTTCACTATTAAGTAAACATTTTTCCTGATCATGGATAAGTGTTATTAATTTCTGCATATCATCAGTGACGTGGTTGAGTATCTGACTGACTCTGTCCTGGAATTGTAAATTCACCAACACTTCCTCCACTCTCGATTGCACAGCCAAACTCTCTTCTTCCAATACCTGTGCAGATTGCAAAATATTTTCACTGGTGGAGCGAAACTGATTAAGAACCTGGGTGATGGAATTTTCCGATTGGGTTAATCGATCAGTGTCTTGCGATGCGTAATCCAGCGTGCGCTCCAGCGTGGTTTGTAGCGCAGAATTCACTTGTCCAATTCGTTTACCAATGCGTGCGCCCGTTTCACCTGACCGGGTTGACAAGGTACGCACTTCATCCGCCACTACCGCAAAACCTCGTCCATATTCGCCCGCACGTGCAGCTTCAATAGCAGCATTCAATGCCAGCAAATTGGTTTGCGAAGCAATACCTGCAACTTCTGCACTCATACCGCTTAATTCGTCAGTCACTTTCGATAAACCGGAAATCTCACTGAGCATTTCATCACGCTGTTGCATAGCCGATTGCAAGCTGTAAATGATTTGGTTCAATTCAGTGTGAGCAAATTGAATAACGCCACTCAAACCTGTATCACCTTTCATATTGCTGGCTGTCGATTTGGAGCTACTAACAGCTGATTGCAACCCTTGGTTAATTGCCACGAATCGGTTGATTAATTCATTAATACTTGTTTCCAATTGATGTCGAGCCAGATCAGCTTGTCGTTTCCAAAGCGGCAACACTTCTTGTAGTAATTGTTGATAATTTCCCAACAATTTTTTGTGAGATTCATTGCGAGCATGCTCCTTTTGCATTTTTTGCAAGTCTATTTGGCTGGCTTTTGCGAATTGCAAAAGTGCATTTGTTTGCATCCACACAAAAAATCCCGCCGCAATTAATGACACGGCTGATAGCAATTTTGCCGCCATAGAAATAGAAGACATGCTAATAAATATTAGCCCCACCATTTCTATGAAGCATATCGATGCAGGCACAGCCCAACTGAATGACGACGATACTGACGATGATGGACGCAAGCCGGACGATGTTAGATTGGAAGACCCAGGATCCATCTATGAGATACCTTGCTTTTTAGACAAATATGAAAGACAACTCCCCATTATCAGGAAGCTCTCTAGGTATAGACCGGGTTCAAAGATGTGTCAAAAATCCCTGTCGCTAATTTCATCGGACATTCCTGTCGTTCAATATGGAATTGAAAGATGAATTTTTAGCAGAAAAAATAATGACTCCAGCAATGAATAAATTCGGATGAATAATTTTGCATAACAGGAATTGCGAGTTTGACGATAGGTTGATTTAAAAATGTTTCAGGTATTTTTTATTTTTGAATAACGTCGAAAATCAGGGGCTTCCATTTTACTTTATGCGCCTGTAGGCTAGATTAAATATTAAGTCCCACCACAAAACGGAGAAGAACCATGAGTAAAAGCCAAGACAGTAAAAAAGAGACTAAAAAAGCACCGGCCAAAACAGCCAAAGAAAAGCAGGCACTGAAAAAAGCCAAGAAAGCCGAAAATGCACGAAAAGAGTTTTAACATTTTTGCACTCGGGCATTTTGAGATAATGCCCTTCGATAGGGTAACTTGAATTGATACACCGTGATGCAGTAGCTTGAATCAGGTTACTGCATCGACTCAAACTCTGTTATTTTCTATTCCCATATTCAAATTAAATCCGCATTAACCCGAAAATATGACATGGGTTCACCTTAAATCCTGCGTAAACGATTATTCTTGAACCCCATGATTCGTTGGATGGAGAATTGCCATGGCACGCATCACGCCAATATTGCTGATTGTTTTTTCACTCAACCTGTTAACTGCTTGTAGCCCTGATACAGAACCTGATTCAAAAACCCTGACACAGGATACAAGTCTGAACGAAACACCGCCCGGCGAAAATGAGAACATCCTTGAAGATAATCATTCTGAAACGGATGACAACTGTGGCAGCCTGAAGCCGCTGTTGGCACTTTTGCCACAAGCAAAAGAAATGGACGGCTTACCTGAAACATTTCGCGGTTGTGACAACAGCAGTGAACAAACCGTCAGTGTGATTTACAACAATGAAGGCGATGATTACAGCGAATACCAATTCAAAATTTATGTATTAGACCCCGAATCAGTTTACGCGAAAACCAATTTAACTCTTGAACAGGCAACGGCTGAACAACAGGCGTTTATTAATAAGGCTTTCAAAGTAACAGGTGATACACATAAAACCTTGTGGGATCTCTGCCACCATTATCATCAAAACCCCATGATTCCTGATGGCCGCAATCCGCTGATTACACAGGTTCAAAATCTGGATGTCTGTATAATGGATAATATGGATGCCAATAAAGAAATCTGGAATGCCTATACCATTAAAAATGATCTGGAGTTTCGTCTGGAATTGCAGGGCCGCAAAGCAGCGATTATCAGCACCACTGATATAGCAGCTCAACATTTGGTACCGCAGTTTAATCAATTTGATTTGCAACTGAATCCATAACTTCGGAAATACCTGTCCAATGAAAAAATCACCAACGAAAAAAGAATTTCAGGTAGAGCCCTGTTGTTCTTTTTGTGGAAAAACCCGAAAAGAAGTCAAACATCTATTGGCTTCACAAATAAATGCTGCATTTATTTGTAATGAATGCGTTGTAAAAAATATTCACGGGATAAAAGAAAAAACATGAAATTGGTTTTGTTGCCGGGGATGGATGGAACCGGAAATCTATTCAGAGATTTTGTTGATTATTGCGATTGCGATGGAAAAATTATTTCTTTACCGACCGACGGCAACCAACTTTACCCGGCGCTGGCCGAAAAAATAATAAATGAGCTTCCACAAAAAGAAGACTATATTCTTTTGGCCGAATCTTTTTCGAGCGGATTAATTCCCCATTTGATGTCTATTGTCAGCCACAAGCCCAAGGCTATTGTAGTGGTGTCGGGTTTTTTATATCCCCCAAAACCTTTTTTACTCATGCTTTTGAGAATACTACCTTTGCGTTGGTTGATGAAACTTCCGGGTTCCAAAAAATTGACGCGATATTTTTGTATGCAGGGCGCATCAGACAAAGCCTGGGAATTGTGTTGGTCGGTTTTGAATAAAATGGATTATGTATTAATTAAAAAAAGACTCGCGGCTATACAAAAAATGGATCACCTGAATTATAAAATTGATTTGCCCATGCTCATTCTGTTTGCCCGACAGGATAAACTGGTAACCAGCCATTGTTTATTTCGTGCTATTCATCTGCTGCCTGATATCCATGTACGCAATTTTGACGGACCACATTTTTTGTTACAGGTAAAACCCCAGGAAACGGCCAAAATAATTATGGATTTTATGGGCTATATCCGTAAATCGTCGGTTTGATTGGGTTGTATCCATGATCTTAAAAAAATATAAAAAACGACATATTATTTTTTTGATATTCATTATTATTTTATTTTTGCCAGAATTCGCCACTATCCCGGTTCAGGGCGCCAGGCAACAGGACTGGAATGCAGAATCTTTTTGGTATGAACCTTGGGGCAAATCCGGTGTACATAAAGGTATCGATATTTTTGGCAAAAAAGGCACGCCAATATTGTCCGCAACTTATGGCATAGTGATATTTAAAGGCGAATTACCTTTGGGTGGAAATGTAGTCCTGGCTTTGGGCCCAAAATGGCGATTGCATTATTACGCACACTTGCAATCAGATGCTGTTTTTATCGGAAAGCCGTTAGCGATTGGAACAACAATAGGAACATTGGGTGACACAGGTAACGCCAAAGGTAAACCGCCGCATTTACATTATTCACTGGTGACTTTGGTGCCTTATTTCTGGCGTGTTGACTCATCAACCCAGGGTTGGAAGAAAATGTTTTTTCTTGATCCAGCCAGGTTATTTGAAGATTAATCGGCTATTTAATTTGACGTGACGAATTCATTTAATATTCAGATTCACCGATTAATCTCTCCGTTTTACCAAGATCACTTCTTCTAACTGCACAGGGATTTACCATGAAATCACTCTTTACAAAAACACCGCTCGCATTTATTACACTTGTTTCATTGTTAGCTTCTGCCAATCTTGCGTTGGCTTATGATAAAGACTATCCAATGTTTTCAGCATATCCGGGTGCTGATCGTGAATATTCCCGCATGGTTGATTATGAAAAAATCACCTTGCCACTATCCAAAGTGGACAATAAAAATCCGAATACATTTACACCTTTAATACTGATCGGTGATGTGTATAAACACACTTATGAAATTGATAATGTGTCAACACTGAAAGTATTTGAAAATTATCAAGCAGCCGCCAGACAAGCGGGATTCAATCCATTATTTACTTGTGCGTTGGAAGCTTGCGGAACCAAAGACCAGGTACAAGATCTGGGCGCAATACTGTCGATTAGCAAGAACGTCTACAACAATTATCGCAACCCCTATTATTGGATTGGTGAAAAAACCACAAACAAAGGCAAGTTAATTGCTGCCTGGTTTATTGGTGCTTATGAGACAGAAGTCAATGTGCATCAGGTTATTGTTGAAACCGAGCCGCTGGAAATTAATTTAATTCAAATCAATTCCGCTTACGCTGACCCGAGCGGTGGTGTTACCAAAACCAAAGCTTTATCTGATGAAGAAAAAGCCAAAGATCATCCTATGTTGACTCGTTATCCTGGTGCGGACCTTAGGTATGTTCGAAAAACCGATACGGAAACCGTTGAAATTCCGTTTGCTAAAAATGCGGCATCACAAACCCCACTAAAATTAACGGGAGATTTGTATCGACATTTGTATGAAATTGATAATACTTCGACTTTGAAAGTCTATGAAAATTATAAAAATGCTTTAGCCAAAGGAGGTTTCAGTTTTATTTCGCAATGTGAGTTAACGCAATGCGGTAATGATGAGGACACCAAAAAACTGGGTGGAAAAATTTCGATTAATAACAATGTTTACAACAACTACAGAAACCCCTATTACTTGCTGACGAAAAAAACCATTTCAGATCGCAATGTTTATATAGCATTGTTTATCGGCGCTTATGATACAGAAGTGGCTGTACAGCAAGTGATTCTGGAAGAAAAATCCATTCAAACCGGATTAATTACCGTCAATGCCAATGAATTGAAACAACAAATTGACGCTGATGGCAAAGCACTGATTTACGGTATTTATTTTGATACGGGTAAAGCCAGTATCAAATCTGAATCCAAACCCACAATGGATGCGATTGCCGAATTACTCAAGAAAAATCCGTCACTCCTGCTTTATGTAGTGGGGCACACTGATGATACAGGTTCAGTTGCAGCCAATTTGGAGTTATCAAAACAAAGAGCCAAATCGGTAGTTGATGCGTTGGTATCCGGCTATCAAATAACAGCGTCGCGCTTGCAAGCAGAGGGTGTTGGGCCTTATGCTCCCGCATCCAATAATACCTCGGACGCTGGCAAGCAAAAAAATCGCAGGGTAGAGTTGGTTAAAAGACTCCCGTAATTTTCAGGACAAAACAATGAAAAAATTGAATTTATATTGGCCCGCATTGATTGCGGGCTGTTTGTTTTTTACAGCCTGCAGTAAAAAATCCGAAACCGAACAATTAGCTGATATGCGCGATTCGTTTACCTATTCCAAATATGCATTGTTGTCCGAAAATGGTTTGGCTTTGGGCCTTAAAGCTTATCAGCAAGGTGTGAAAATATCAGGCAGTGAGCAAATGCCGGAGATCACGCCAAACGAAATTTGTATTGCGCGTACTTTGTTGGCTTATGGAGCATTGGTCGCGGATAAAAATAAAATTGCCTTGGCAGAGTCAGATTTAATCGATAAAGAAAATTGTGATGTGTTTATGCGTGGTGCGGCAGGATCATTGCGCGGTGTTATTTTTCAGCGTGAAAAATGGCCCGGTCTGGCAGCAGAAGAAACTAAAAAATCACAATCCTTATTAGCAACCGTTTCTGATAAGGAAAGTGCGGACACTCAATTAATGGCCTTGCATTTGGCGTTAGGTTCCAATGCGGTGATGCAAAAAGATTATGAAAGAGCGCAGGTACACGCAGATGCCTTGGCGCTGGTGATGGAAACGCCATGGTTAGGTAAATTGGCGCAAGCCACCCTTCATTTTAAAGAAGGTAAAGTGACGGATGGTGTGCGCGATGTGAAACGCTTGAGCGAAGATCCCAGTGTACCGGAAAATATTCGTGCAGAACTCACTAAAGGCATTCAGGAAATTGAATCAAAAACCGGCAGTGTCGATGCACCTGCATTTATGGGGCGCGTATTGATTCGTGGCGTCTGGGATATTGCCACCGAAAAATCATCCGGCGCTTTGGCACAAGTATCGGGTTTTGTGAAATCACAAGTGAATGATTTTGAAGTTGAAGAGAAAAAATAAAAATTTATTCCCGTTGTAGGGCGGGTCTCGACCCGCGTGTGCGGAGTACAACCTCAACAATAAAAACTCAAACTTTCAAACATCGAAAAAACGCGGGTCTCGACCCGCCCTACAAAAACGAAAAATTTCCGGAAGAAAAATATGCGCAACTTTCTGTATAAATTTATTTCAGCTTGCATCGCCTTAACCAGTCTTCCACTTTGGGCAAGCCCGATTAAAGATGATGAATTTATACAGCTGATGTCCAGTGCAGCAAAATTAACAGATGAAGGAGAAATCAAGTTAAAAGTTACTGCCTGGATTTATGAAAAAGAATCGCGACCCGGCGCACAAACAGCTCTGGCTTTATGGATGAAACTGGATTTGGATGAGTTAACACCGGAAGAAAAAGAAAGATTTGAAAACCGCACCCAACTGTTTCGTATTGATTCCGAGCGCAATAAAAAAATTACCCTGACATTTCCGAACCAACAAGAAAAATTATCAAAAACCAATGCCTGGGGGTTAACGGATAAAAATATATCCTTAAAGCCAACATCAGCCAGTCATGGCGATATCATTCAGTACAGTGCGATTTTGCCTGAAAAAGACCCGCGTGCATTTATTGGCAATATGGTATTGGTATCTGAAGAAGGCTGGTCAATTATTTCCGATATTGACGACACCATAAAAGATAGTCATGTTCTGGACAAACAATTGCTGATACGTAACACCTTTGTTAACCCATTACATGCAGTTCCCGGCATGAGTGATTGGTATCAAGCTTTTGCAACAGCCAATAAAAATCCGGCATTCCATTATGTATCCAGCAGCCCGTTACAACTTTATCCATTGCTAACAGAATTTTTGCAACAAGAAAAATTTCCAGCGGGCAGTTTGCATTTGCGTTCGATCAAATTAATCGATGAATTATTCAAGGAAGGCAGTAGTTCACAACGGCATAAACAGAAACAAATTCGTAATTTATTAACACAATTCCCCAAACGAAAATTTATTTTGATAGGTGATTCCGGCGAAGCCGATCCGGAAATTTATGCCGATGTTGCCAAAGATTATCCTGACGCTATCCAGCATATTTTTATTCGCAACGTGACTAACGAGCCTGCTGAGGCCCCGCGTTATCAAAAAACCTTCAAATCCATAGCTGCAACAAAGTGGCGCATTTTTGCTGAACCAGCAGAGTTGGATAATCTTCGCTGAAATCTCATGCCCATCCAGATGCAAAACAGGTTAAGAACAGTGAAAAATTTCCCTTGGCTTATTGAATTCCATTAGACTCGGCGCTCCAAAGCTCAATAATAATTTATTCCTGTCATTCAAATGAGACCTTGCTATGAAAACTATCAAAGGCCCGGCCATTTTCCTTGCGCAATTTTTAAGTGACACCCCACCCTTTAATACCTTGGATTCAATCGCCGGTTGGGTTGCCAGTCTTGGCTTCAAAGGCGTGCAAATCCCGACTTGGGACAAACGTGTTTTTGATTTGGAAAAAGCGGCCACCAGCCAGGCTTATTGCGATAATTTTTTACACACACTGAATTATCACGGTTTGGTTCCCACTGAGTTATCAACACACTTGCAAGGCCAATTGGTTGCCGTGCATCCCGCTTATGATGAAATGTTTGATGGGTTTGCACCCGAATCGGTACGCGGCAATCCCAAAGCACGACAGGCCTGGGCGGTTGAACAAATGATGATGGCCGCACAAGTCAGTAAAAATTTAGGATTGAATGCGCATGCGACTTTTTCCGGCGCATTACTCTGGCCTTATTTATATCCCTGGCCACAACGCCCCGCCGGTTTGGTTGAAAATGGTTTTGCAGAATTAGCCAAACGTTGGCTACCGATTCTCGATGCATTTGATAAAGCGGGTGTCGATGTCTGTTATGAAATTCATCCGGGTGAAGATTTACACGATGGCGCAACCTTCGAGCGTTTTTTGAAAGCAGTGAATAATCATCCACGCTGCAATATTTTATTTGATCCATCGCATTTTGTTTTACAGCAACTTGATTACCTCGCGTTTATTGATCGCTATCACGACCGCATCAAAATGTTCCATGTGAAAGATGCGGAATTTAATCCAACCGCACAACAAGGTGTGTATGGCGGATATGAATCCTGGGTTGATCGCGCCGGACGTTTCCGTTCACTCGGTGATGGACAGGTTGACTTCAAACAAATTTTTTCAAAATTTGCTGCCTATGATTACGCAGGTTGGGCCGTGCTCGAATGGGAATGCTGTTTGAAACATCCTGAAATTGGCGCAGCAGAAGGCGCGCCATTTATTGCACAACATATTATAAAAGTGACTGAACGTGCGTTTGATGATTTTGCGAAAAGCGGAATTGATGAAGCGAAAAATCGGAAGATTTTGGGATTGTAAAACAAACCCCCTCCTAACCTCCCCCTTCGTAAGGGGGAGGGACTGGCTCCTCCCTTTGAAAAAGGGAGGCGGGGGAGGGATTTAAGATGGTCAATTTTTCTGAGATTTTAAATCCCCCCTAACCCCCCTTTTTCAAAGTGGGGAACCGTCCCCTCCCCTTGCCAAGGGGAGGGTTAGGGTGGGGTGAAATTTCTCAACAATAATTTCAACTTTTCACAAAAAGAATTTCATTTATGACAAATCCAAAAATTCGTTATGCAATGGTAGGTGGTGGTCGCGGAGCATTTATTGGTGCTGTGCATCGAATCGCAGCACGTATGGATGATCGCTATGAATTGGTTGCCGGTGCATTGTCGGCAAATCCTGAAA